>JAFNWA010000156.1 GCA_017383665.1 Bacteroidaceae bacterium
CCAACGAATAGCGAGTTTTCGTGATAGAAGTTGTCATACTCCTTGGGATTACCGGCAAGCGTGTCGGGTAGCATGTAGCGGTCATACTTGTACTCTGCAAACGCTGTAATATCCGCAAAAGCCCATCGTTTGAATCCTTCACAGAGTGACAGGGCAACCCTGTTGTCTATTGAGAAGTGTTTTGTTAAATCCAACGAGTCAAATGGCAAGTATGTGTCGGCATAATAGTTGTTATGTTGCTTGTGGCTTATGTAACTATGGTTGAGTTGTGTTGCATCAATTGTGTGTGTGAGTCGTGCAACATTGACAAATTCTGTAACTGTCGAGTCCGACACCACGGCTACTGTATCCGATGTTGCCAATGTCGTGTCTGCCACACTCCTTTCGCGATAGAATCCCCAATTGTAATTGTGTGTAAAGAAGAGATCGCAGACTCCGTTCCTACTCCATGTGTCGTCCAACTTTACAGGAATGTCAGATGTACTCATGTTGCTGCTTGCACCGTCTGTTTCCTCGGGGCGGGTGATGTAGCGGTCGTCTGTGATACCACCGTTCTCTCTCTGTTTCATGTGGTAGCGGCTCACCAACAGATGGTAATTGTATTTGTTGCTCCTATAGAATGAAAACAATGAGAAGTTTATAAGTGATGTTGATTGCTTGTCATATCGGCCTCGTGCGTAGAGGTAGTCGAATAGTCCTCCGGCACCAAACCGTTTGCCTGCATTTGTTGAGAAATATGCTCTGAAACGGTCGTCTCCTGTTACTGTGTTACCGGATGAGTGGTAACTGAGGTTGGTGTATGGGGATTTGGTATCTGTGAAGATGAATCTCTCCGGGGTGGTATAGAAATAGTCGTACGGCTGCAATACATTGTATTCCGTATTTGTCGGTCTGTTGAAAAACAATCTTGTTTCGCGTGGGGTACCCATGCTGCCAAGGAAATTATATTCTCCATTTTCCCCCTCGGTGAGATGCCAGTTCTGGAACATGAACTGTAGGGTGTCTGCGTTTATCTCAATTTTCTTGCCGAACTCCCGTTCAACTTTCCACTGGTGTATCTCTTCGGGTACGATGACATCCTTTTTTGTGGAGTCCTTTGGGTTCTCTCTGAACGGATTGAACACCTCACCATGCCCCAGACCGCTCGCGCTGTCGTGGCTGTTGCTCTGTCCGTTTGCAATCATCGGTACAGCAAGAAATATCAGATATAATAGCTTCTTTATCATGCCTGTTCTTAGTTCACAAAACGCAGAATGAACTCCATAATTTTAAGTGTCAGGGCTGACACTCCGGCTATCTTGAACTCAATGCCGTTGTTGTCAATCATGAATAGTATGAATGTGAGTGCTGCTCCAATGAGAAACAGGGCATTCAATATGTATCTGATTTTATCGACAGTCCTCATCTGTTTTTCAATTTAATGCTTGGGTAATTTCTTTGATAAGCAGTTCCTTCAAATCAATGGTCTTGCGTCTGAACTTACCCTCGAACCTCTTCATTTTGCCCTTCTTGTTGAACGCGTTGTCATCTGTAATCCACTCCTCGGCTATCATCTTTATACCACCGTCTTCATCTTCATCGTCGTACCAGTATGTTATGCGTGACAGGTTGAAGTCACAATATCCCTCTCCGGGTGTCAGAGTGAGGAAGTAATACATTCTTGCTCTGCTTAGTACAAAGAATGTGCTCTTGAAAACAATGTATTCCTCACCTTTGATAATGATTGTGCCGGGTTTTCCACTGTCGTAACGCTTTACAGATATTACCGTTGGCTTTACATAACGCTCTGAAATCCAACTGTTTATTTTTTCTTCAATCTCTTTCGATGTGAGGCCTTCTGCCTTTATCCTGGTTTCAAATGTTACCTTGCCATTGATTACGGGGACAGCCCCAACCTCGTATATGGCATTCTCGGCAGTTTTTTCCTTGTTGGTTTTCTTTATCAGTTGCGCCTGTGCCGAAGCTGACGACAACAGTACCAAGGCTAATATATACAGTATTTTTTTCATCTTGAAGAGTGATCTTAATTTACCATGCGAAGATAATACAAAAGTAAAAAGAAAACAAGAAAAAAACTCTGTCTCCATGGTTTTAAATTGTTGCAAATTGTTAAAAGTAGAATACTTCTTTTTTTCATGTTCCATTGGCGTAAAAAATAGGGAGTATTATTGTGTTTGCAGGCGCTTTGTATTATTTTTGCATTTATAATTGCAGTGTATGCCCTTGGCAATACGGTGTTGCAATAAAATGAGACTTGGGTTATGGAAAAGAAAGATACAGCTTTGGAGGTTAAAGGAACCACTGTGAAACGGCGCAGGAAAAAGAGCAAGACAACGATGTTCAAAAAGATGTTGCATGTTCTTTGGCTGAAAATAAAGTCCGTTTTTACAAAAAACAAGCGTTCGGGTAAAAAGAAAACAACTACCAGGAAAAGTGAAAAGAAGGTACCCTTGGGTAAAAAGATACGGATTGTCGTGCTCAATCTGTTGGGTATGGCATTGTTGGTGTTCATAGTCCCCTTCTTGACTTTGCAGTGGCTGGACAGTTATACCAACCATGGTGAGGAGCATGTTGTTCCCGATGTTTGTGGAATGGTGCTTGAAGACGCATCTGATGTGCTTAAAGGTAAGGCGCTTGATTGCAAGGTTATCGAGCTTAAACATCGTGAAGGTGCCGCTGAGAATGAGGTGCTGATGCAGTTCCCCGAGCCGGGAGCTTTCGTCAAGGAGGGACGCAAAGTGGCTTTGGTTCTGAACACGACGGTAAAACCGAAAAGGGCTATTCCTTCTGTTATTGATAACCGCACATTCCGTGAGGCTGAATCCCACATAAAGGCTGCCGGTTTCATTATAGAGAAGATTGATACAATTGCCGGTGAAAAGGATTGGGTATATGAGGTTCGCTTTGGTGAGAAGTCGCTTGCCAATGGAGATGCAATACCGCAAGGCTCAAGGATTACCGTAGTCATTGGTAATGGAAAGAAGCCTTTGGTGGAAGAGGAGCCTGTTTTTGATTCCAATTATGATATTTGACATTGAGAGACAGTTTCTGTGATATGAATGAAGTGATACCTGATTTGCTCGATGTCGATGAACTTGAGGTCGAAGAAACCCTGTTTCGGGAATTGCATATAACAGCCGATAGGGGGCAGTCTCCTGTGCGCATAGATAAATTTCTTGTTGATCATGTGGCTAATACCTCGCGCAACAGGATTCAGCAAGCGGCAGACGCCGGCTCAATATCTGTCAATGGCAAGGTTGTCAAAAGCAACTACAAGGTAAAGCCTGGTGATAAGGTTGTGATAACCTTCAACACTCCGGCGTATGACAATACAATTGTCCCGGAAGATATTCCGCTTGATGTCGTATATGAGGACAATGACCTTATGGTGGTGAACAAACCTGCCGGTCTTGTGGTACATCCGGGCTGTGGAAATACCCATGGAACACTCATCAATGCCGTTGCATGGCATCTCAAGGATAACCCCGATTTCGACCCCAATGACCCGCAAGTGGGTCTTGTGCACCGCATTGACAAGAATACTTCGGGGTTACTTGTTGTGGCAAAGACCGCTTATGCAAAGGCTCATTTGGGAATGCAGTTCTTCAACAAGACGACAAAACGCACATACAATGCCGTTGTATGGGGTAATCCCAAAGAAGATACCGGAACAGTTGTGGGTAATATCACGCGCAATCCGCGCAATAGATTGCAGATGTGTGTATCGTCCGACGAAAGTGTGGGCAAGTATGCGGTTACCCATTATCGTGTGCTGGAACGCCTTAGTTATGTGTCGCTTGTAGAATGTAATCTTGAAACCGGTCGCACACACCAGATAAGGGTACACATGAAACACATCGGTCACATTCTCTTTAACGACGATGTCTATGGTGGCGACGAGATATTGAAAGGTACCAATTTCAGCAAATACAGCCAGTTTGTGCGTAACTGCTTCAAACTCTGTCCGCGCCAGGCATTGCATGCCAAGACATTGGGCTTTGTGCATCCCACAACGGGCGAGGAGATGTATTTCGATTCTGAGCTGCCGTCCGATTTTGTTGCAATGGTCGATGC
>JAFNWA010000157.1 GCA_017383665.1 Bacteroidaceae bacterium
ACAGCAACCAGGTTCATTGCCATGTGGAAAAGAAGGAAGAGTACAAGGGCTGCACCCGAAACACTCATAATTACCTTTCTTCCCACAGAAGATTTAGTTAACCACATAATGAATTGATTTTAAATTATATAATAAATAAATAGTTTTCACAAAACGCCAACAAGCGTATTTACACACCTATTCAATGTCACAAAAATAAACTTTTTTTCATAAAAAATAGCAAAAGGTATCTTTTTTTTGGATTTACCGACCATTTACCTGTTACAATAAAAGGAATGAAACAAAAAAACGATTTTTACTATACCACCGGCTTAAAAAAAACATTCTTGTATTGGCATTGACGCACACTTTTGTTACATTTGCCCAAAATTCAACAAAAAACACAACAAATGGCTACATTAAAAGAAAAAATCGGTTACGGATTAGGTGATATGGCATCGTCCATGTTCTGGAAAGTCTTCAGTGCATATTTGCCTATTTTCTACACATATGTATTCGGCCTCGACTTGACAGTTGCCGGCACACTATTCCTTGTTACAAAACTTTGGGATGCCGTGTCAGACCCAATGATGGGTATCATTGCCGACCGTACAAAAACAAAATGGGGTAAGTACCGCCCCTATCTGCTATGGATAGCCATTCCATTTGCCATTGCTGGCGTGCTATTATTTACCACTCCTAACTATGGCGAAACGGGCAAGAATATATGGGCATTTGTAACATACATCTTAATGATGACCGTATATACAGCAATAAATGTACCATACGGTTCAATGCTTGGTGTGATGACAAATGATAGCGATGAAAAGACGGTTTTTTCATCGTACAGAATGTTCTTTGCCTATGCGGGTTCATTTATTGTTCTTGCACTTTGGTATCCACTTTGTAACTCTTTTGCAACAACCTCTGAATTTAAGGAAGGATTTACAACAGATCCTGGTGCATGGCAAAAAGCAATGATTGTAGTTGGAGCAATTTGCTGCGCGCTGTTTATATTAACATTTAATATGACGCGTGAAAAAATTAACCCGTTTATAAAAAAAACAAGTATAAAAACAGACTTTAAAGCACTATTAAAAAATGGCCCATGGTGGATTTTGCTTGGCGGTGTTCTCTTTTTCAACTTCTTTGAGGCTGTGCGTTACGCAACAATTCCTTTCTATTTTACAACACAGATACCGGCCGATGCTCACTTGACATTCTTCTCAATAGACTTTTTATTCTCTGTTGGCATATTCTTTACTATTGGAGAGATTGCCAATATGATTGGAGTTGCAATAGCTACACCAATAACATTCAAAATTGGAAAGAAGAGCACTTTTCTTTACTCCCTTTTTGTAATTATCGCGCTATGCATTGGATTCTATTTTACTCCAACAGACAACACTGCCGGATATTGGATGCTATTGTTGCTACAAATTACAATGGGAATATTCACAGGTATTGTATCTCCACTTATTTGGAGTATGTATGCTGATGTTGCCGATTATGCAGAGTGTAAATTCAACACATCATCTACCGGTCTCATATTCTCATCATCGTCTATGGCGCAGAAATTTGGTGGTGCATTCGGTACAGCGGCGGTTTTGTGGTTACTTGCAGCATTCGGGTTCAACACAGCCGAAGGTGCTGTACAAACAGACAGCGCAATAGAGGGATTAAGACTATTGATAAGTTGGGTTCCTGCAATAATAGCAGCACTCTCAGCGATATTCATTTTCTTCTACCCACTCACTACAAAACGCATGAAAGAGATAAACAGCATACTTGAAGAGAGAAGAAAATAAATTACATAAGACTTAAAAATTACAGGGTGTATGTCTTTGCGACATACACCCTGTATTCTTTAAATTTAGTTTTTTAGAAAAACAAAAAACGGAGAGAGTCTTTTAGGCTTTCTCCGTTTCAGTAGCGAGACCCGGGATTGAACCGGGGACCTCATGATTATGAATCATGCGCTCTAACCAGCTGAGCTATCTCGCCATTGCATTTTTGCGGTGCAAAGATATATTTATAATTTTGATTAGACAAATTTTTTAATGCTTTTCAGTAAAAAAACTTTGTACAATTCAATTTTCCCATACCAAAAGCATAAGAAATATTAAAATTTTCCATAAAGGGGGTATTTAAATTGGAAATGTGATTTATATTTCCTAAATTGCGGAAAATATAGAAGTTGCTTAAATTTATTTCGCGATTGTTTGAAAGATTTTACTACAGTAAATGCAGAGAATAGCGGATTATTTTCAAATTTAATGGAGTAATGGATGACAAAAATAAACTCAAACAAGCCGAAACTTCACTTTTTGCAGCCTTTATGTGTTTTTACTTCATAAAACCATAATATCAAGTTATAATGACTAAGGATAAAATTTTTCTTGAATATACTCTCAAGGGAAGTGCGGGAATGATATGGAAATATATTGGAACCGCAGCAGGTCTTTCACCTTGGTTTGCCGACAGAGTCGAGAGTTTTGACCGTACATTTACTTTTTATTGGGGAAAAACTGAAAAAAGAGTGGCATATCTTGTGGCACAAAGAAACGGTGTGTATGTCAAATTCAGGTGGGAAGATGAATCTCCGAACACATTCTTTGAAATGAGAATTTCATATAACGAACTCACACGCGAAAACACACTCGAGGTAACTGATTTTGCCGAAAAGGGAGAAACAGAGGACCAAAAGGAGTTGTGGAATTCACAAATCGAAAATTTGAGAAGACAATCGGGTATGTAATGGTGAGTTTTTTTTATCTAAAAGATAAAATTCACACTTTTTATGCTAAATTTGCACAGAGAACAATTGTCTGTTATCACTGACAAAAAAGTTACTCTGTGCTTTATATATAAATAAACCAAAAGTTCAAAGGTTCCATCGCAGTACAAATATGAAATTCCCAAGGTTTTACTACATAAAAAAGCTGGACCGCTTCATTATAAAAGCCTTTTTGAGAAATTTGATGGCAACCTTTTGCATTTGCCTTTTCATCTTCATCATTCAATTGATGTGGAAATGGATTGATGAATTTGTTGACAAAGGTCTTGACATTTCAGTTGTTGCACAATTCTTCCTTTTAGGTTCTGTTTCTCTTGTTGCAAAGGCTCTGCCACTTGCAATTCTGCTTGCAGCATTGATGACATTCGGTAACTTGGGAGAAAAATTCGAGTTACTTGCAATAAAGTCGGCCGGAATTCCTCTTACGCGTACTATGGCACCTTTGTTGGTGTGCTGTGTGATTTTAGGAGGAGTTTCATACTGTTTTCAGAACATTATTGCACCAATGTCTCAGAAGAAACTCATAACAATGATGTACTCAATAAAGCAGACATCTCCTGAAAGTGATATACCGGAAAAGATATTCTATAACAAAATCAAAGGTTACAACATTTATGTAAATCACAAGGACAAAGAGACCGGAGTTCTGCATAATGTGACAATATATGACATGTCGGCCGGGTTTGAAAAGGCTAATATTCTGGTATGCGATTCGGCTATAATAAAAAACACTGCCGACGAGAGGTTTATGATACTTACAATGTTTTCGGGTGAACAGTTCTCAAACCTTGATGAGCAGAATATAAACAAGAAAAATGCTCCTTACCGCCGTGAAACATTTACAAAAAAGGAGGTTGTTATTGAAATAAATGGTGGATTCAAACTAAAGGATTCAGAATTCCTTAAGACAAAAGCCGATGGAAAAAACATGAATGAATTAAAGTTGGCCATTGACTCTTTAGGAAAATCCAATGATAGTATTGCAAGATCAAATCTCAAGAATCTAAAACGCAACACTTACAAGGACAGGGTTGATTTGAGTGAATCAGACTCTGTAATGATGCAAAACAATAAAATGTATGAATTGAATGTTGACAGCATATACAATGTTGCAACAATTAAGTCAAAACAGATATGGAAACGCAATGCGTTAAGGAATGTATCTGGTATCAAGAGTACATATGAAATAAATC
>JAFNWA010000158.1 GCA_017383665.1 Bacteroidaceae bacterium
AATTTGAGTATCTTTACAAGCATAAAATTGATGAACAATGTATAAGCCAACAAAAGAAGAACTTTGCAAATTGCTTGACACCCCGATATTCCGCAAAATTTCGGAAACCGCAGATGAATTGAGCATGGAGTGCTATGTCGTTGGCGGATATGTTCGTGACATATTCCTTGAGCGCCCGTCAACCGACATTGATGTGGTTGTTGTGGGCAAAGGCATTGAGATGGCACGGGCATTCAGCAAGAAATTGGGCAAAGGTGCACATCTTGCAGTCTATGCAAACTTTGGAACAGCACAGGTAAAGTACAAGGAACATGAAATAGAATTCGTTGGTGCACGCAAGGAGAGCTATAGCCATGACTCGCGTAACCCAATTGTTGAGGACGGAACTCTCGAAGATGACCAGAACCGCCGTGACTTTACAATAAATGCCATGGCAATATGCCTCAACTCTAACCGTTTTGGCGAACTTGTTGACCCGTTTGACGGAATTCTTGACCTTGAGGACCGTATAATAAGCACACCGCTAGAACCGGGCATAACATTCAGCGACGACCCCTTGCGCATGATGCGCTGCATACGATTTGCCACCCAACTGAACTTTCACATAGAAGAGGAGACCTTTGAGGCTTTGTGCGAAAACAAAGAGCGTATAAGAATCATCTCACGAGAAAGAATCAATGATGAGCTGAATAAGATTCTGCTGTCTCCTGTACCTTCAAAAGGTTTCATAGAACTTGACCGTTGCGGATTGCTCGAAATAATATTCCCACAACTTGCTGCAATGCAGGGTATTGAGACGCGCAATGGTTACAGTCACAAAGAGATGTTCTACCACACCCTTGAAGTACTCGACAACATTGCCAAGAAGACCAACGACCTGTGGCTTCGTTGGGCAGCCTTGCTTCACGACATCGGCAAGCCCAAGACAAAGCGATGGGACCCCGTACTAAAATGGACATTCCACAACCACAACATCGTGGGCGAGAAGATGGTATTGAAACTGTTCCGCGATTACAAGATGCCGCAGAACGAAAAGATGCGTTATGTAGCAAAACTAGTGTCGCTGCACATGCGTCCGATAGTCATTGCTGATGACGAGGTTACCGATTCAGCAGTACGACGACTCCTCTTTGATGCCGGTGATGACATCGACGACCTGATGATGCTGTGCGAGGCCGACATCACATCCAAAAACGAGGTACGCAAGAAACAATTCCTGAACAATTTCCAGATTGTACGGCAAAAGCTCAAGGATATTGAGGAAAAGGACCGCATACGCAATTTCCAGCCACCGGTAAATGGCGAGGAGATAATGCAGATATTCAATCTTGGCCCATGCGCCGAGGTAGGCATGCTGAAAAGCGCAGTAAAGGATGCCATACTTGACGGAGTAATACCCAATGAACACGATGCAGCATTGCAATACATAATGGAGCGTGCTGCAAATATGGGATTGACACCCAGCAACCAATAATTAAGGAACAACTATGAGAAAAGCCCTTTATATCTACATCCTTATCTCACTGTTTACAACAGTGACAGCACAGGATATCTCTTATGCCGAATACATGGACAATGTCCTTAAAAACAACATTGCCCTGACAGCAAAGAAGATAGACATTGAAATAGCCGATGCTACCATAAAGAGCAGCAAGGTATATAATGACCCCACCATTGCTTTGGCATACACCAATAACGAGGACTGGAGTAAAGGTCTTGGACAAGGAATTGAGTTCGAGTTAAGCCGTACCTTTACATTTGGTGTACGACGCAGTCGGATAGACCTCGCAGAGAGTGAGCGAACACAGTCAGTCGCACTATTAGAGGAGTACATGCGTAACTTCCGTGCAGATGCCACAATTGCATACCTTGAGCACCTGCGTGCAAAGATGCTTTTTGAGGAGGCGCAAAAGATTTACAAAGACCTGAGTGAAGTAGCCATCAATGACAGCATGCGATATATACGAGGTGACATTGCTCAGAGCGACTGGTTGGAGAGCCGCATGGCACAAGGCGTAGCAAAGAATGCCATGCTTACATCAGAGGCTGGACTTTGCAACACTGCAATAAAGCTTGGCTATTACATGGGTGACCTGAGCAATGCTGCTTCTTTGAACGGAACAGGCTCTTTAGAAATAGTAGATAAGGCTGCTCCATTGGAGTATTATACAGCCTCAGCCCTGGAGCATCGCGCCGACCTTGTAGTTGCGCTCAGCAAGGCAGACATTGCAATTGCCGCACAAAAGTTCAACAAGGCACAACGCAGGCCTGAACTTGACATAACCCTTGGAGCAACATACAACATTGCAGACCCCGACTTCACGACCATAAAGGCCGGTGTTGCCTTGCCACTTAAATTCTCTAACCTGAACAAAGGCGCAAAACTACAGGACGAACTTCTTGTAAAGCAAGCGAACATTGAAGTTGAAGATGCACGCCTTGTTATTGCAGCCGAGGTTATGCAAGCATACAACAACTTCAAGTATGCAACCAGACAGAGCGAAACGTTTTCGGGAGCTATGCTCCGCGACATGGAAAGGGTTGTGGAGAGCAAGAGAAAAGCATATGAAATGGGAGAGATTGCATTCCTTGACTACCTTATTGTACAGCGCAATGAAAGCGAGATGCGCGGAGAGTATATCAATTCCCTCTTTGGCAAGGCTGTTGCCTGGGTGGAACTACAACGCACGGTTGGTATTGAACTGAAATTCGGAACACAACAATAAACGACATACATATACAACAAATGCGACATCTGGTCAGATGTCGCATTTGTTGTATATGGGATACCATTTCAGACATTTTTACTTTCACCCTCAATGTAATACTTTCTCTCTATTGTCTTTCCGTCAAGAACGACATATGAGAATGTCGATATCCAGTCACCAAGAAATATGCAGCGCGACTTCTCCCCCATAGGCATATCAACATCAATGTGACGATGTCCAAAGATAAAGCAATCTATAGACTTATGGGTCTTGAGATACTTGTTTGCAAAAGCCAAGCAATCCTCCCTGTCGGCACCAAGGAAAGGGGTATCGCCCTTCACCTTATGTTTTACCATACTGTGGCGTGCCCAATTTAATCCCATCCAAATACTCCACCGGGGATGCACCATCGAAAACATCCAACGAAGGAAACGGCTACGGAACATTGCACGCAACAGCCTATAACCCTTTTCCTTTGAGAACTCATCGCCGTGTGCAAGGAACACCTCGTTGCCATATAGTTCAACCAGGCATGGCTCGCGATGAATAGTCACCCCACACTCCTTTTCGAGATAGTCAAGGCACCACTGGTCGTGATTGCCGGTGAAGAAATGCACCTCTACTCCCTTATCTGTCAGTTCGGAAATTTTTCCAAGAAAACGGGTATAACCCTTGGGAACCACATATCGATGTTCATACCAAAAATCGAAAACATCACCAAGCAGATACACTGCCGCAGCCTCACCCTTTATCTTATCAAGAAATGAGACGACACGGCGTTCGTGAGTGCGTCGATGCTCAATAGCCAACGAGCCAAGATGCAGATCGGAAAGTATATATATCTTCTTCATATCAAAGCAGACCAAGTTCAAGTTTTGCCTCCTCTGTCATCAGTTCCTGACTCCATTCCGGTTCAAAGACCAGATTCAAGTTAAGAGACTTGACACCTTCAATAGACTCCACCTTCATCCTCACATCCTCCATCATGAAATCTGCGGCCGGACAGGTCGGAGCAGTCAAGGTCATGTCAATATCAACCGAGAAATCCTCTTTCACCTCAATGCGGTAAATGAGACCAAGATCATATATATTG
>JAFNWA010000159.1 GCA_017383665.1 Bacteroidaceae bacterium
GTTAAAGAAAAAAAACAGAGTTTGCAGAAACAAACTCTGTTATACTAAAAAAGTTTTGCTGTACGAAGAGCACGACGAAACTCCGAGAATACAAGATTTGAGGGCTCCTGTCCTTTGTAATCCGCCGGTTATAAAAACTACCCGAAGGCGCGGCCCGCCATTGGACATATACATAAGAGCTTAACTCGGTTTTCGATAATAATTGATGAGTTTCCCAGTCAATCGGTACAGCAAAACCGTATGCAAACATAAGAATGTTTTTTGACGCAAACAAGCGATATTGCCACAAAATTCTCTTTTTTGTGATTTTTATTCTATTATAAATATTATTTCACAAAAAACCCTGCCCACCGACGGTGGGCAGAGCCAATATCATAAGAAAAGAATCCTTGTAGCCTTTAATGGCCTTTTAGGCCTTTGCCTCTTCAACCTCAATCTTGCGAATGGTCTTAGTACGGATTTCCTCACAAATAGCCTGTACAAACTCGGCAATCGGCTTCACACCCTCGTCACCGGCAAAGCGGCTGCGCACTGCAACAGTGCGGTCAGTCTCCTCCTGCTGGCCAAGAACAAGCATATAAGGAACGCGGTTGTTGCGCGCATCGCGAATCTTGTAACCGATCTTCTCCGAGCGATTGTCAACATGCACAAGCACACCGTTCTTCTTCAGTTCGGCAGCCACCTCATAGGCATAGTCGCCATACTTCTCCGATATTGGAAGGATGCGCACCTGCTCGGGGCACAACCATGTAGGGAATTTACCTTCATACTTCTCAATCAACCATGCAAGGGTACGCTCGTAACAGCCCATACTTGTACGGTGAATGATGTAAGGACGCACCTTTTCACCGTTCTGGTCAACATAGTACATATCGAACTGCTCTGCAAGCAATGGGTCCCACTGAACAGTAATCATTGTATCCTCCTTACCATATACATTCTTTGCATTGATATCCACCTTGGGGCCATAGAATGCAGCGCCGCCCACTTCCTCAACAAAAGGTATCTCAAGTTCCTTGAGCATCTGGCGTATGTGTTCCTGTGTCTCCTCCCAAACCTGTGCATCACCGATGTACTTCGCACGGTTCTCGGGGTTCCACTTTGCAAGCACATAAGTAACATCGTTCTGCAAGCCAAGAGTCTCCATCACATGCTTTGCAAGGGCAAGACACTTCTTGAACTCCTCGACCATCTGATCGGGGCGCACAATGAGGTGTCCTTCACTGATGGTGAACTGACGCACGCGTGTAAGGCCGTGCATCTCGCCCGAATCCTCGTTGCGGAACAGTGTGGATGTCTCGCTGTAACGCAAAGGCAGGTCGCGGTATGAGTGATGTGTAGCCTTATACACATAGTACTGGAACGGACATGTCATTGGGCGCAAAGCAAACACTTCCTTGTCATTCTCCTCATCGCCAAGCACGAACATACCATCCTTGTAATGATCCCAGTGACCCGAAATTTTGTAGAGGTCGCTCTTTGCCATCAAAGGAGTCTTGGTGCGGATGTAGCCCCACTCGTTATCCTCGAGATCCTCAATCCAACGCTGCAATGTCTGGACAATCTTTGCACCCTTTGGCATGAGCAAAGGCAATCCCTGACCTATAACATCAACAGTTGTAAACAACTCCATTTCACGACCAATCTTGTTGTGGTCGATGTTCTTTATATGCTCAAGATGTGCAAGATAAGCCTCACACTCCTCCTTTGTAAAGAATGCGGTACCATAGATGCGTGACAAAGATGGGTTGTTCTTGTCGCCACGCCAGTATGTAGTAGATGAAGAGAGCAACTTGAATCCCTTGATAAGGCGTGTATTGAGCAAATGAGGTCCCATGCAGAGGTCAACAAAATCATCCTGTGAATACACAGTGATACGCTCACCCTCGGGAATGGCATCAATAAGCTCCAGTTTGTAGGTCTCACCCTTTGACTTCATCAATTCTATTGCCTCCTCGCGGCTGAGTTCCTTGCGCTCAATGCGTGGGCTCTGCTTGATGATTTTCTTCATCTCTTTCTCAATAGCATCAAGATTCTCCTTTGTGAAAGGAGTACATTCAAAGTCATAGAAGAAACCGGTCTCAGTAGCAGGACCTATAGTAAGTTTTGCCTCAGGGAACAGATTCTTCACAGCCTGAGCCATAACATGTGTTGTAGTATGACGAAGAACATTCAAAGCCTCTTTTGCCTCCAAGCCAACCAACTCGACACAAGCACCGTCAGCAGGAATATCACGCAAGTCAACAATACTCTCACCATCCTTTACTGCCACATAAC
>JAFNWA010000160.1 GCA_017383665.1 Bacteroidaceae bacterium
CCTTGCGCTCCATCTTTTTATTCATTTTCGTATAAAGGTGTAGTTTTAAAAAGCGTATTGCTGTGTTATACTTTACGGCAGAGAGAGGGCCCTCTCTCTGCCGTAAATGTTAAATCTTAATCGTTCGATAAAATTTATCAATCCATAAAATAAGTTAAAAAATATTTTTTTGTAATTTTGCACGCCTTTTTGCCGGAACGCTTTACCCGTTGTTTATGGGGTGGCAGGCGAGGGCGCTGTTGCTGTGTAAACAAAACAAACACAAAATATGAAAGTTAAGAATTTAATTGATTTTCGTCCCAAGTTTTTCGATACAATGAAAAACTATTCCCGTGAAAAGTTTGCGGCTGATGTTATGGCCGGAATCATTGTGGGTATCGTGGCTATTCCCCTTGCAATTGCATTCGGTATTGCTAGTGGAGTGGGACCTGCTGAGGGTTTGACAACTGCTATCATTGCTGGTTTGCTTATCTCTGTCTTTGGAGGTTCCAAGGTGCAGATTGGTGGTCCCACGGGAGCCTTCATTATAATCATTTATGGTGTTATACAGGATTATAAGTTGGAGGGCTTGATGATTGCAACCATTATGGCCGGTATAATCCTTGTGATAATGGGTCTGTGCCGTTTGGGTACAATAATCAAGTTTATGCCCTATCCAATTATCATTGGTTTCACCGGTGGTATTGCCATAACTATATTTTCGACCCAGATCAATGATCTTTTGGGTCTTGGTATAGATAAAGTTCCTGCAAACTTTGTTGACAAATGGGCTTGTTATTTTGAGAACATTGGCAGCATTGATTATTGGAGTGCCGGGATGGGTATATTAAGCGTTGTGCTCATTGCCCTTACTCCAAAGTTCTCCAAGAAGATCCCAGGCTCATTGCTGGCAATTATTGTAATGACACTCATTGGATATGTACTGAGAGAATATGCCGGCGTGACTTCAATCGATACAATCGGTAGCATGCCTTCAGGTCTTCCTCCTTTTAGAATGCCTTCTTTGCCCGAGGGCGCGCCTGCTTTGCCCGAAGGTGTGACTTTCTTTGGCATTATTCAAGAGCTTGCTCCCGTGGCATTTACAATTGCTATGCTCGGCGCAATCGAGTCATTGCTTTCGGCAATGGTTGCCGATGGTGTAATTGGTGACCGTCATAACTCAAATACTGAACTTATTGGTCAGGGTATTGCCAATGTCGTTGTTCCTTTCTTTGGTGGTATCCCTGCTACAGGTGCAATCGCCCGTACTATGGCTAATATAAACAATGGAGGACGCACTCCTGTTGCCGGTATTGTACACACCCTTGTGTTGCTGTTGGTTCTGTTGTTCCTTGGTGGCATTGTGGAACATATTCCAATGCCTTGCCTTGCCGGTGTGCTGGTGATGGTGTCGTACAACATGAGCGGTTGGAGAACCATCAAGTCAATGTGCAAGAGCTCAATGTCGGGAACCAGCGTGCTCTTCGTAACATTGTTGCTCACAGTGTTCTTTGACCTTACACTTGCAATTGAGGTAGGTCTTGTAATGGCTATTGTGCTTTTCATGAAGAGGGCAATGGGCAGTGCACACATATCAGTAGTGCGTAATGAGATGGGCGTACATAATGACGGCGAGAACGATGAGGTGCTCACAATTCCTGCCGGTGCCGAAGTGTTTGAGATTGAAGGCCCATTCTTCTTCGGTATCGCAAACAAGTTCGACGAGTTGACACGCAACAGCGATGCAATGCCAATACGAATTGTCCGTATGCGCAAGGTGACATTCATTGATGCTACAGGTTTGCACAACCTTGAAATCTTTATCGAAGCTTCACATAAGGCAGGCAGAACAATTATCCTTTCGGGTGTCAATGAAAATGTGGAGAAGGCATTGCGCAAGGGTGGTATTGTAAGACTCGTTGGCGATGAGAATGTCTGTGGGAATATTCATCTTGCCCTGAAGCGTGCGCAAGAGGTTGCTGACGCACTTGCACTTGCCAAGTAAGGCGCACTTGAATAATATAAAGCATAATTATAATTGCAGCAGGAGTCACCGCGGTGACTCCTGCTGCAATTATTGATTGGTGTTTCGGGAACTAATACTTTTCAAGTATATCTTGGAGGGCTTTGCGCCAATCGCCGCCATTTTCAACCTTCAATGTCTTTATTCCCAGTTCGGCTGCTGCATTTATGTTTTTCACGCCGTCGTCAAGGAATAGTGTTTCGTGGGCAACCATCTTGCCTTGTTCAAGCATTTTAAGGTAAATCTCGTGGCTTGGTTTTGAACTGTTCAATTCAAAGCTGAAGAATAGCATGTCGAAATACTCTTTTAGCGACTTGCCCTCCGGGGTGAACTCCTGTGAGCAAGCCCAACTCTGTATAAAGGGGTTTGTGTTGCTTAGGACAGATAGACGGTATTTCCCTCTAAGTGGCTGGAGATATTCGAGCAGGTATGTGTGTACCTCTACGATGAATCCCATCCAGGCGTGCTTGGCTTCTTCGAGGCTTATTTCTCTGCTACACATGGTGCTTAGCTCGCAGCAGAACTCCTGTGCCGTGATGTCACCGTTTTCCAATGCGAAGAATGCACCTTTTTGGCAATATGAATTTATCATTTCTCCGGGGTTCTCAACACCCAATGCGGCAAATCGTTGAAGTGCTACATTGGGGTCTATTGTTGTGAGTACTCCTCCAAAATCAAAAACAATATCTTTTATCATGATGGATATGCTTTTTACTCTTCTATTTCGCCCTCAACTGTGACAATCTCGCATTCGAGGCCTTTTTTGCATGTGCTGCAACGGAAGGGTAGACCAAAAGCGTATGTCCATGTGTCCAGTGTCTTGTCAAATTCGACAGGAACATACACCATTGAGTAACCGCCGGGTTCCTCCTCGTAGTAGAGGCCTATGTTACCGTCGGGCAGAATGCACATCGATGAGTAGGCCGATTCACGGTCGGTTATCTGAATCTTCTTCCAACCATTAGAAAGTTCTGTCGGGGTGTATGTTGCAGGGTCTTCTGACAGCGATTTATAGAATATTGACACACCGCTGCGGTTGTTGCCTGTGGGCACTGACTGGAAAAGGATTTTGCCCACACACAAAGGTTCTCCGTTGGTGTCGTTGCTGCCGAATTTCAGGTTGCCCACCTGGTCGGTTGCCACAGCGCCGTCCCAATATCCTTCGGCTCTCTCAAAGTTGGTGTAGTGGAATACATTGAAGTAGCGGCCATATCCCTTGCGGCTGCTCAGCAGCACGCTGCCGTCGGGCAACTCCTCGCATTTAGGCTCGTTGCCGTAGGGGGCAGGGCTGTCGTTGAAATCGTTGCCAAGCTCGCCAAGCAGATTCCATGTTTTGCCAAAGTCGTCGGAGTAAAGCGCATAGTTGTGGTGGCGGTAGCTGCCTGTCTCAACAGCCCACACGGCGCAGTATATGCGGTAGTAGTCGCCAACCTTAATCATACTGCTCTGTGCAATGCGACCTGCACCAATGAACATTGAACCAACATGCGCCTTGCCATCCTTGTCTTTGAAAAGAGGGTAGATTTCGTATGTAACCTCCTCGGGCTCTGTTGCCTCCCATTTGCCGGTCTTCTCGTTGTATATAATTCGCAGGCGTGCCATGCGGTTGGGGTTCTCGGGATTGTCTTCTGTGCCTGCACCGTAGTTGCCGTGCCAGCACAAACGGTTTCCGCACACGCTCATAACGAGATCTCATTGCGTTCGCGGTCGGCAACAATCGCCGGGTCACCGAATCCGGTGAGCCATGTCTCTGTGGCCTCTTTGCCAATGCCATCGGCAATTTTTATAGGCTCTGTCCATGATGTGCCATCCCATTCCTCACCGGCTTTGGTGCTGTGGCGCATGACAAGGTCAACCTCGCCGAAACCAATATCGCTTCCACAAGGACGGTAATCGTTTATTGCAAACACATATCCGTTTGCAGTGCTTGTAACAGCCGGAATACGATAGGGAATTTCACCGGCAAGGGAGTAGAACAGATATTGTTTCC
>JAFNWA010000161.1 GCA_017383665.1 Bacteroidaceae bacterium
AGCGAATTTCTTGATTAAGCGAGCTTAACACAAACTTGTTTGATGTTATACTGCGAGTGATAAAGAAATCAACAATGTTAATGTGTGGAAGTTTACTTACACACAAAGCGAGCGGAAGCAGGTTCAATCGCACGAAGTGCGGTTAAAACGGGAAACTAAAAGCAGGGATAGTACGACTGAGGTATGAAAAGGCTTACCGAATATCTCAATTCAAATTTCATTGAGGCGGCAAACTCATTGCGCCCGAAGAGAGCCGCACAGCGCATCATAGCATATGTAGAAAGTTATGATGACATATCGTTCTGGCGTTCGGTCTTTAACGAGTATGAGAGCGAAAGAATTCATTTTGAGATAATGCTCCCTGCTCGCACAAAACTCACCAAAGGCAAGAAACAGGCCATGATGAACATGCTTGGAAAGTCATACGGCCGAAACATGATTGCCTGCGTCGATAGCGACTACGACTACCTGTTGCAGGGCGCGACATCCACATCGCAGCAGATGTTGGAGAACAAGTATATCCTGCACACATACGCCTACTCCATCGAGAACTACCGTTGCTATGCCGACAGTCTGAAGCAGGTATGCGTACTCTGTACACAGAACGACAGCAATGTAATCGACTTCAAGGAGTTCTTCAAGCTATACTCAAACATCTGCTATCCCCTGTTCGTCTGGAACATCCTGTTATATCGCCACCGTGATACCAAGACAATGAGCATGCTGCATTTCTGCGAGATAGTGCGCCTGTCATCGTTCACCGTGAACAAGCCTGCATACTCCTTGCAACAGCTCAGCAACCGCGTCAAACATAACCTGAAGATACTTGAAAAGCAGTTCCCCGAACTGGAAGAAGAGTACAGAAAACTGGATGAGGAACTGACAAGCCTTGGTGTCAACCCCGATGAGACCTATTTTTATATACAGGGGCACCACATAATGAACGGGGTTACCATGCGCATTATGCAACCCGTGTGCCGTCACCTGCGCAGCAAGCGCGAAGAGGAGATTGAGCGTTATGCCTACCACCGCCAGCAGTACAACAACGAACTGGCATCGTACCGCCACAGCCAATGCGATGTGGCAACAATGCTCAGCAAGAATACCGACTACAAGAGTGCGACGCCTTACAAGCGGCTGAAAGCGGATATCGATAGGTTGTTGTTGTCTATTGAAAGAGGTGTCTGAGAATCCTGGTTCTTTTAAGACATTATCTTCTCTTCCAGAATACAGGTGTAAAGAGCAGCAGCACGGCAAAGAATTCAAGACGACCTACCAGCATCTGGAATGCACTGAACCATTTCACACCGTCGGGCAGCAGTGCAAAAGAATCCATTGGTCCATAGTTACCCAAAGCCGGGCCCACATTTCCCACCGATGCCACTGAAATACTGAACGAATCGAGAAAATCTATTCCGAATGCCATGTTCACGAACAGACCTGCCACAAGCGTAAATATATAGATTACCGTGTAGGCAAGTATTGCCGACTGCACAGCAGTGGGTATAACCCTCTTGCTCATGCGTACAGGTATCACCGCATTGGGGTGTACAATACGCTTGAACTCGTTCCACACGACCTTGAACAGGATTGATATGCGCACACACTTCATGGCACCCGATGTTGAACCCGAACATGCACCAAAGAACATGAGCGCGCACAGCAGCAACCAGAGCAATGGCATCCATGCTGCGTAATCAACCGTGGCAAAACCGGTAGTAGTCTGCAACGATACAACTTGGAAAACCGATGCACGGAACGAAGACTCGGCATCCATGTCACCGGGCGAGAAGAAAAGTCCCAAGCCTATTGCAAAGGTAAACACCGCAACAATTATAAGGTATGTCTTGAACTCTGTATCACGCAACAGCGTCATGGGGCGCAACTTGAAGATTGCCAAATATAGCAACGAGAGATTCACACCCGACACGAACATAAAGAATGTAATCACATACTCGATAGCCGGGGAATTGAATGCTGCAATACTTGCCTGCTTTGTTGAGAAGCCACCTGTTGCAATGGTTGACATCGAGTGACAAATGGAGTCGAACCACCCCATTCCGACTACATTGAGCGAAACTGCACAGATAATGGTAAGGGCAATGTATATTGTTAATATCCAGCGAGCTGTTACAGATATGCGTGGATGCAGTTTGGAGCGCATGGGCCCCACAGACTCTGCCGAGAACAGCTTGATGTCATTAAGGCCGAACATGGGGAATACCGCTACAGTGAAGAAGACGATACCCAAACCACCTACCCAGTGTGTCATCATACGCCAGAAAAGGATAGATTTTGGAAGTGCCTCGATATCTTCCAGAATAGTAGCACCTGTGGTTGAAAATCCCGACATTGTCTCAAAGAAAGCATCGGTAAAATTGGTAATGCTACCACTGAGTATATAAGGCAAAGTACCCAAAAGCGAGAACACCACCCAGCATAGACTAACCACAATATAACCATCCTTAAACGAGACATTGCGGTTGCCTCCCTTACACAGAAATACCAACACCGCACCAATCAGAGCAACTATACCTGCAGAAGAGAGAAGCGATTGCACTGTATTCTCATTGTAGAAGAAAGCCACGCCAACGCACATCAGCATGAAAAGTGCTTCAATGAAAAGCAGCATTCCAATGACACGAAATATTACTCTGGGGTGAAACATAGTTTACTTGAAATATTTTTCTAACTTTTTGAGCACGCGCTCAACACAGAAGAAGATTACATGGTCACCGGGCTCAATCATTGTGTTACCGGTTACATGCACACCGGCACCATTGCGTATGAGGCCACCGATATTTGCTCCATCGGGCAAACCAAGAGCCTTCACAGGCTTGCGAGTTATGAGGCAATCGTGATTCACTGGGAATTCCACAACCACCGCCTGGATAAAAGTGAGACATTTAACGCTCGACACATCGGTTTTCAGCATCATCTGAAAAATGGTACTTGCCGCCAATTTCTTCTTGTTGATAACCGAACCGATATCCATCTTCTCGGCCATTGATATGTAGTCGATATTCTCTATCTCCGACACGGCACGGCTTACTCCGGCACGCTTTGCAGCAAGACAGGCAATGATGTTCGTCTCGGAATTGTCACTAAGGGCAATGAACACATCGGTATGTGCAATACCCTCGCTGCGCAACAGTTCCGGGTCACGGGCATCGCCATTGATTACCATCACCTCATCATCGACAAGCTCCACCAATTTGTGACAGCGGTTCAGGTCGCTCTCTATTATCTTTACATCAATATTCTCAGGAATCAGTTTGGTCGTGCGCACAGCAATGCGGCTACCGCCCATTATTATGACACTCTTGACCTCGGAGAACTGCTCTTTACCGCATATTTGACGGATATACGGAATATTCTCGTGCGTAGTCATGAAGCACACTATGTCATTGGCTTTTATACAGTCATTACCACGCGGAATAATTGTCTCGTCGTCACGCTGCAGAGCCACGATGTGGTAAGGGATATCAGGTGGCAACTCCTTGAACGGGATGTTTATTATCGATGCATTCTCCCTCACCTTGACACCTATCATCACCAGGGCACCGCCACCGAACTCAAGCATCTGACGCATCCATGCATACTTGATACTTGTAGCAATCTCCTCGGCAGCCAGCTGTTCGGGATAGATAAGTGAATCAACACCCAACGAAGCGAAATACTCCTTGTGCTTGGGAAGCAAATACTCATAGTTGTCAATGCGGGCGATTGTCTTTGAAGCACCAAGATAATGCGCCAATATACAGGCTGTGATATTGCGGCTCTCATCAGGGGTTACCGCCACAAAAAGCTCGGCTTCGCCCACACCTGCATCCTTGAGAGCAGATATTTTTGTGGGGTCACCGATAATTGTCTGCAGGTCGAACGATGTCTCCATCCTACCCAACTTCTCTTCGCTTTCGTCGAGCAGAACAACATTCTCATTCTCGGATGAAAGCATCTTGGCCAAGTGTGTGCCTACAGCACCGGCTCCAGCAATGACAATTCTCATAAAATCAGACTTTTATATGTTAACAAGTCACTTTTATCACAAATTCTTGAACTCCATAATGGCTGCAAGCACACTCTCCTTGTCCATTCCGCACACCTTGTACAACTGTTCGGGAGTACCATGCTCGACAAACGCATCGGGAATACCCAGGATCTTAATCTTTGGAGCATAACCCTTCGCAGCCATATATTCAACAACCGCGCTACCAAGACCGCCCTTGACGGTTCCGTCCTCGAGAGTCACTACATATTTGAATTTCTCGCCCACCTCGTGCAGTATATTCTCATCCACAGGCTTCAGGAAACGCATATCATAGTGAGCGACACTCACTCCTAATTTGGCAGCCTCTTTGACAACATCCTCCATCTGTTTGCCAATGGGACCTATCGTAAGGAATGCGACATCCTTGCCATCGGTAATTTTGCGACCAGTTCCCACCTCTACTGTATCAAGAGGACAACGCCAATCGACAAGCGAGCCCTTGCCACGCGGATAGCGTATCACGAATGTACCCATATCGGGTTGTGTTGCGGTGTACATGAGACGGCGCAGTTCGTGCTCGTCATATGGAGATGATATCGTAATGTTCGGGACAGGACGCAGATATGCAAGGTCGAACGCACCGTGGTGTGTAGGACCATCCTCACCGACAATTCCTGCGCGGTCAAGACAAAGCACCATGTTCAGTCGTTGCAAAGCCGCATCGTGGATGAGGTTGTCATATCCTCTTTGCATGAACGATGAGTATATGTTGCAGAAAGGCAGCAAGCCGCCCTTGGCCAAACCGGCCGAGAATGTCACGGCATGTCCCTCGGCAATACCCACATCAAAGAAACGGTCGGGGAAGACATCCATCAGTTTGTTCATTGAACAGCCGGTAGGCATTGCAGGTGTAATTCCCACAACTTTGTCATCTTTCTTTGCAAGTTCAACCAGAGTCTCGCCAAAGACATCCTGGAAACGGGGAGACTCGCCACGGGTTACAATGCGCTCACCTGTCTCAATGTCAAAGATACCGGGCTGATGCCACACTGTCGCATTCTTCTCGGCAGGTTCCCAACCCTTACCCTTTACAGTGTGTACATGGAGCATTCGGGGGCCTTTCATGTCCTTTATGCTTCGCAACATGCGCACAAGTTCAAGCACATTATGTCCATTCACGGGACCAAAATAGCGTGCGCTCATGCCCTCAAAGAAATTGTTCTGACGGAAAAGCATCGCTTTGAGACCATTGTTGAAGCGTATCAAGGCATTGGCACGACGCTCGTTTAGAATACCAATCTTTTTCAAGGCCTTGGCAATGCCATAGCGTATTTTATTGTATGCCCTTGAGGAATGCATTGATATGAGCAACTGGCTCATGCCACCCACACTCTTGTCAATGGACATGTTGTTGTCGTTGAGTATAATGAGAAGATTATTCTTGGCACTGGAAAGGTTATTCAACCCCTCGTAAGCCAAACCACCGCTCATTGAACCATCGCCAATGACAGCAACCACATGCTCGTTGCTGCCTTTCATAGCTGCAGAAACGGCAAGACCCAAAGCCGCCGAAATTGAATTGGAAGCATGGCCGGCAACAAAAGCATCATACTCGCTCTCTTCGGGCGATGGGAAAGGCTTTATGCCACCGAACTTGCGATTTGTGTGGAAGCGGTCGCGACGGCCGGTAAGTATCTTGTGACCGTATGCCTGATGCCCGACATCCCACACCAACTTGTCATCGGGTGTCGAGAAAACATAATGCAGAGCGACAGTAAGTTCAACAGAACCGAGGCTCGATGCAAAATGTCCCGGATTATTAGCCAGTGAGTCAATAATGAACGACCTCAACTCATCGCACACTTGCACGAGTTTCTTCTCGGGCAATTTGCGAAGATCGGCCGGGCTGTCAAGACTCTCCAGTAAAGGGTATTTTATATCTTTTGCCATTTGGAATATCAAAATACATTACAACAACTGCAACGCATCAACAGCAGCAACACCAGGCGCGCACAGTTTTTGCCATAATTTAAGTGCAAATATACTTAAAACGGGACAAAAAGCAAAATCTTTTGTATTTTACTGCATGTTTTACAGCCTGCACTACCCGTTTTCTCGTTTTTTCCAAACAAGATGCAACAATTATCCACCAAGTTGATTATTTTTGCACTAATTTGGAACCGGAAATTGCTTCCATAGCATAATGACACAATTCAGAACCGCCATAGAACTCCCCGAGGGCAAGCACAGCATTACACACAAAAACAAGTTGTTGCTTGCAGGCTCATGCTTTGCCGGCAACATAGGTACAATGCTCGCCGAAAGGAAATTCAATATCGAAGCCAACCCTTTCGGGGTCCTGTACAACCCTCTTTCCATTGCCACAATGCTCACAAGAGTCTTTGACGGAGAGGAATTCACAGCCTCATCGCCCGAGATTTTTGAGCATGAAGGCAAGTGGCACAGCATTCTGCACCATGGCGATTTCTCGCAGAACAACAAAGAGCTGTTGCTGGAAACCATAAACAGCCGACTGGCAAAGGCTCACAATGCAGCAAAGAACTGTGACATTGTGATAATAACATTGGGAACGGCATACACCTACACACGGACAAGCGACAATATTGTTGTAGGCAACTGCCACAAACTGCCGGCAAACACATTCACACGCCGTCTGCTCGGTATTGAAGAGATTGTCGAGGCCATGTCGGCCGTAATAGAGAGGTTCTGCAGCTTGAACCCGGAAATAAAGTTCATGTTTACCATAAGCCCCATACGCCACCTGCGCGACGGGGCACACGACAACCAGAAGAGCAAGGCAACGCTTTTGCTTGCCACAGACAGGATAATGTCGCTCTACCCCGACAACACCCTGTATTTCCCGGCATACGAGATTCTGCTCGACGAGCTGCGCGACTACCGTTTCTATGCCGACGACATGGTACACCCATCGACAAAGGCAGTCGGTTACATCTGGGAATGCTTTGGCAAATGCTATTTCAACGACAGCACAGCAAGGCTGAACAATGAGGTCGAGCAGATTATGCGCGCCATGGAGCACCGTCCATTCGACGCGGCATCCGAGGCTTACAAAAGTTTTCTGGAGAATATCCTGAAGAAAATAGAGAAAATTGAAGAGAAACACCCATATCTTGATTTCGAAAACGAAAAGAGAAAATGCAATATACTGTTGAACAGATAAGAGAGGCATTGAATGCCGACGGCAGACTGGCAACGCTCGAAAGCAGGGTGACACGATTGTTGACCGACAGCCGCTCGCTCTCCTTCCCCGAGGAGACTATATTCTTTGCCATAAAGACAAGACACGGCGACGGGCACAACTACATCCATGGGCTCTACAACCGCGGTGTGAGGAATTTTGCAGTCAACAGCCTTGAACGGTGCGAGACTCTTGCCGATGCCAATTTCATTGTAACGGATGACACTCTTGCAGCCCTGCAAACCCTGGCAATGCAACACCGCGCAAAATTTGACATCCCCGTCATAGGCATCACAGGCAGCGACGGCAAGACAATTGTCAAGGAGTGGCACTACCAGCACACAGCCGGCGACTACACCGTGACACGCTCGCCACGCAGCTACAACTCGCAGATAGGCGTTCCATTGTCGGTATGGTTGCTTAACGAGAAGAGCACACTAGGTATCTTTGAGGCCGGGATATCGGAGAACAACGAGATGGGCAACCTGCAAAGAATAATCAAGCCCACAATCGGTATCATAACAAACATAAGCAGTGCGCACCAGGAGAACTTCAGTTCCTTGCAGGAGAAGTGCACCGAAAAATTGCAACTGTTCACCGGCTGCGACACAGTCATATACAATGCCGATGACGCAATACTGGACGAATCCATTAAAAAATCACCGATAAAAGCGGCAAAAATTGCGTGGTCAAAGAAAGACCCCAACGCTCCATTATTCATTGAATCGGTAACAAAGGAGAACAAAGGCACCGCCATCCAATACCGCTATGGCACCACAACAGGCAGCTACCGCATCCCGTTCGTTGACGATGCATCGATTGAGGACTCTATCAACTGTCTTGCCGCAGCCCTGCACCTCGCCGTTTCACCCGAGGCAATCGCTACAAGAATGGCACAGCTTGAACCCGTGGCAATGCGCCTTGAGGTTAAAGAGGGCAAGCGTGGCTGCCTCATCATAAACGACAGCTACAACTCGGACACCGCCTCGCTCGATATCGCGCTCGATTTCATGGAACGCCGCTGCAACATGACTCCCGGTCTGAAACGCACCGTGATACTTGCCGACATAAAGCAGAGCGGAGAGAACGCGGCATCACTCTACGGCACAGTAATCGGATACCTTAAAGAACACAGCATTGAGAAGTTCATCGGTATTGGAAGCGACATATCATCACAGGCCGAAGCTTTCAAGCACACAGCCCTTGAGTGCCACTTCTTTGACACCACAGCACAGTTCATTGCGTCGCCGAGAATAAGACAAATGCAGAACGAATGCATACTGATAAAGGGCTCGCGCTCGTTCCACTTCGAGGAGATAACAGAGGTACTTGAAAAGAAAGCACACCAGACAATACTTGAAGTAAACCTGAGTGCATTGCGCGACAACCTGAACTATTACCGCAACAGCCTTGCCCCAAATACAAGGACAATATGCATGGTAAAGGCATCGGCCTATGGTGCAGGCGCACTTGAGGTCGGACGCACATTGCAGGACTGCAATATCGATTACCTTGCTGTCGCCGTTGCCGACGAAGGCGCAGAACTGCGTCGCGAGGGCATAACAACGGGAATCATTGTCATGAACCCCGAACCAAGTTCATTCGCCACCCTATTCGACAACAAACTTGAGCCCGAAATCTACAGTTTCGGCATGCTCAAGATGCTCATTGAAGCAGCCGGGCGCGAAGGCATTACCGACTACCCGGTACACATAAAGGTTGACACCGGCATGCACCGTCTCGGTTTCTTGCCCCAGGAGATTCCGGCACTCATTGAAGTGCTGAAGCAGCAGAACGCGCTGACACCGCGCTCCATATTCTCACACTTTGTAGGCAGCGACAGCCCACTGTTCGACGAATTCTCAAAGCTGCAACAGGAGCGCTTCGACACAGCTGCCGAGACACTGCAACAGGCATTTGAGCACAAGATTCTGCGCCACATCTGCAACAGCGCAGGTGCAGAACGCTTCGAGGAAGCACACCACGACATGGTTCGCCTGGGCATTGGATTGTATGGCATCTCCCCTATTGAGGAAAACAGGAACCTGCACCCCATCTCCACGCTGAAAACCATCATACTACAGATACACGATGTCCCGGCCAATGAGACAGTGGGCTACAGCCGCAAGGGAGCGCTTGCGCGTGACTCACGCATTGCAGCCCTGCCGATAGGTTATGCCGACGGTCTCAACCGCCACCTTGGCAACGGCAAGGGATACTGCATTGTTGGTGGCAAGAAGGCACCATACATCGGCAATATCTGCATGGATGTCTGTATGATTGATGTCACCGGCATAGACTGCAAGGAGGGCGACACCGTTGAGATATTCGGCCCACAACTGCCCGTAACCACAGTTGCCGAGTGGCTTAGCACCATCCCATACGAGGTGCTCACATCGGTATCAACAAGAATAAAGAGGGTCTATTATAGCGATTGACGCAAAAGATATTCTTGATATTGTTGCATAGGGTATTAGTTAACCACCCTATGAATACATAGTTTTTATTCTGATAGATTGATATAATTGGGGATAATCTATATCAAACCTATGTATGAATATGTAGCAATGTATCAAACTAAAATGTATCAATATAACCTTAAATATGGTCGTATTGATACATTCTTTTGTGTTAGTCTAATCTAAAAAGTTATAATAATATGTTTTGAAATTGTATTCTTTTATTGTAGTATAACACTGTTTATTTCACAAATAGACTGCTTGTGCTAATTTTAGTTCTTTAATTCTTTACGAATTCTTTTTCTTATTTCTTCTCGCTCCTCGCTATATTGGTATTGTAAACTTGCTAATTGGCGTTTTCGTTCTTCCTCTTTGTACTTTTCTATTTCAGCTCGTAGTTTAGCGCATTTTTCTTCCATAATCCTGCGCCTTTCTTGCTC
>JAFNWA010000011.1 GCA_017383665.1 Bacteroidaceae bacterium
GCGGAATACCTTCGGCATTGATACATGTAGCAACTGTGCCTCGCTGAAGAGTGTCTGGTTACCCCAATACTTGTAGAGGAGCGGCCATGTAAGACCATGGCTGTGGCCGGTCTGCACATCACGGAAGAATGCGTTGTAGCGGAGGTCGTTTGAGCCGTAGTCGTAGAGGTCAAGCACCCACTTTGCAGGAACATAGTCGGGCTTGAAAGAAGAGTAGTCATAGTTGAAGAAGACTGTTCCAAGCGCACCGCCATAGTTTGTTGATGTGAAACCGACCTTCCAGATAACCTCGGAAGAGAGGTCATACTGCCACATATAATCGTAATAGTTCACTCCTGCAGAGTACTGTGAATTCACACTCGAAAGGAAGAACATGTCGCTGTCTATAACCTTTGAAGAGTACTTGATAGCCTCCTTGTAATCGCGCATGTACAACGCTACACGCGCACGAAGCGCATAGACGGTGTATTCGTTGAAATATACCGAGTTATTGTACAAATAACCATCAAAGTCAGGGTCGTAATCATCATCCAGTTTCAACAGTTCCGCAGCCTTGTCAAGGTCGCTGAGCACCTGCTGGTATGAGTTGTATAGAGTTTCGCGCGTGATTGGCTGGTCCTCGTAATATTTTGTCTTAATGACGACACCAAGTTCATTCTTTGCAGCATCGTCGCTCTTATAATCTACACAATAGAGCTTTATCAATTCACTATATGCAAGAGCACGGGCAAAGTAGGCCTCACCGCAATATACTTCCAAACGGTCAAGCTCTGAATCACTTGTCAATGTAGTCTTCAACTTCTCGGCATTATCAAGAAGGAAGTTGCAATTTCCAATTACTGAATAGAGCGAGCCATAGACAGCCTCTATCTGAGGATTGGTTGCAAGTATTTTCCAACGCCATATATCACCGAAAGTATTTGTATAACCATTCACGGCATAGACCATGTCGCACTGGATATCGGGCAACAATGTGAGGTAGCCGCTGTAGAGCGCACTGCTCAAGAATGATGAGTATATACCCATCACAGCCTGGTCTGCCTCGTCAATGGTTGTTATTGCCGAATTTTCATGAACAGCGTTCTCGGGGAACTTGTCAAGGCATGATACCGGAACAAGAAGCATCATTGCCAACAGTATATATGTAACAAAATTCTTCATCATAAATCCTCCTAATATTAGAATGTTATCTCAGCTCCCAATGTGTACTGGCGAGACATCGGATACTGTGCCTTATAGACATTACTTGTTGACTCAGGGTCGAGACCGCTGAATTTTGTCCAGGTGAAAAGGTTCTGTGCCTGAACATAGACGCGTACACGACTGATGAAACCGGTCTTTCCAAGCAGTGTGCGTGGGAAATCGTAACTAAGCATAAGGTTCTTCAGGCGCAAGAACGAGGCATCCTCAAGAAAGCGTGAATCCATTTGCGGTGTAACACCATATCGTGGGATATCTGTAACATCACCCGGTTTTTTCCAACGGTCATAGAGCAGACGCTTTGACTGGTTATAGGCAGAATACAAACCATTGCCCTCCTCAAAGAAACGGTCATTATTGAACATCCATCGATCTGCCACCCAACTGAAGTTGGCTGTCAATGAAATGCCCTTGTAATTCATTGCAGTTCCGAATCCACCCTGCCAAGGAGCGTTGTAATTCTTACCGACCAACACCTTGTCATCCTCGCTGAATACATTGGTGATTTTACCATTCTTGTCATACCAAAGAGCATCGCCATTGGCAGGGTTCACGCCCGCGTACCTATTTATATAGAACTCACCGATAGAGTGACCCACAACAAGTTTTGTTGATGTATTTGACATCTCATACTCGTTGAGACCATTATAAAGTTCTGTAATCTCGTTGTGGTTATAACTTGCATTGGCGTTGATATTCCATACAAAATCCTTAGTGCTTATGACATCAGCACCCAACGAGACTTCGAAACCTTGGTTTATCATTGCACCGACATTATCCCATCTTGTACCAAAGCCGTTGTTTACATAGGACTGAGGCACAAGCATGAGCATGTTTGTTGTCTTTTTGTGATAAAGTTCAATATCAGCATTTATTCGACCGAAAAATCCAAGGTGAATGGCAAGGTTCGATGTCCACAACTGCTCCCAGCTCAACTTCTCATTACCCTGTGTCATAGGAGCAATACCGGCGGTTCCCATATAATTTGCACCGCTACCTACAAGCGCAAGGTGGTCGTAATCGGGGATTGAAGAGTTACCCGATGTACCGGTGCTCAACGCGACCTGCGCATTGGTAAGCCATTTGCTGGCCGACTGCATGAACTTCTCCTTGCGCATATCCCACATGAAACCTAATGACCAGAATGTTGCCCAACGGCCATCCTTACCGAAACGCGAAGATGCGTCGCTACGAAGTGAAAAATCGGCATAATATCTGTCATAGTAGTTATATTCGCCTCGTGCGAAGAAAGAGAGGAATGCGTGGCTTGAGGATGAGTTGGCCCATGATGTAGCTCTTGTACCCGAAGACAACAATGTAAGTGCATCGTTATTCTGTCCTCGTGTCACCACCTGGAAACCCTCGGACCGATAATCAACGCCCTCCTGACCAAGCATCACATTGAAATGGTGATAACGCTGAACATCAAACTTGTAATTGATTGTATTTGTTATTGTGAGATTCACGGTTGTGTATGAACTGCGACCAGCAGCACCCACACCGTTATTACCCAAAAAACTTGGATAGGACTTCATGTCAGCGGTCGAGTGCGAATAGTCCACACCAAACTGAGTACGCAGTGTAAGGTTGCGGATGGGAGTAATCTCGGCATACAGCACGCTCAACGCCTTGTACTTCTTGTTGTCGAGAGGGTTGTTGTCCATCCACTCAAGCGGGTTATATGATGTTCCTTTCCAGCTGCCGTCAGAAGAAGATGCCAAAGAGCCGTCGCTCTTATAAGGATTCCAATAGGGAAGCATGAAACGACAAGCCGAAATTGGAGTGTAAAGTGCATACTCACCGTCATCGGCTTGCTGAGCCTCCTCGTATGCCAACATTGTATTGGTTCCCATCTTCAACCATGATGCAACCTTGGCATCTACATTTGCACGCAGGTTATAACGGGAGAATGTAGAGCCTTGGGCAATACCATCCTGGTCATAATAGCCTCCCGACACAAAATAGTTCAACTTATCGGTTGCATGACTCACTGTCAAGTCATAACTCTGCAATCGTGCCCTGTCATTGAACACAACATCGAGCCAGTTGATGTCAGTCTGACCGAGCAGATTGTAATCCTGACCGGTATCAAGGCCAATCTCTTTCTCAAACTGTATTCTCTCGGCAGTGTTCATCATGTTCCACTCACCGTGTGCAAGATTAGAGAAACCCTGCTGAGTGCGTAAGGTGATATCCACCTTCTCTGTTGTAGTTCCTCGTTTTGTTGTAATTACTACCACACCGTTTGCAGCACGAGCACCATAGATAGATGTTGAAGAAGCATCTTTCAAGACATTTATGGACTCAATATCGCCAGGATTGATGGAATTGAAATCGGAACTGGTGATGGGCACACCGTCAAGAATGAAAAGTGGTGATGTTCCCGAATTTATCGAGTTCGTACCGCGAATCTGAAATACCGCAGGTTTACTGGGCTCACCAGAATTCGAAATAACAGTCATACCAGGTGTCGCACCTTGTAATGCCTGGTCAAAACTCACTGCAGGCACACTCTCTAGTTTTTCAGCCTTTACTGTAGAAACCGAACCAGAAATCGTTCCCTTCTTGCGTACGCCATATGCAACAACTACGACCTCCTCTATGGCCATCTGCTCAGGATCCATTACCACATCCAGAATCTCAGTATCCTGGTTCACGGTATGTTCTTGAGTTGCATAGCCTACATAGGAAAATTGTAGCACCGCTTCACTTGCATCCTTGACTTCAATCTCATAATTTCCGTCAAAGTCAGTGACCACTCCGTTTGATGTACCCTTCTGCATAATGGTCAACGCAATCATGCCCTCACCGTCTTCGGAAGATGTAACCCTACCCTTCACCTTGAAGGATTGAGCAAAAGCCGAATGAACCATAAATGAGCAGAGAATAGCAAACAGCAAAAATACTCTATTTCTCATTATAAAAATTTGTTTTTTTATCACACAAAAAGATGTCTCACCCACAACAGTACCACTTTGCAAAATTCGTATGCGAAGCAATACCGAAGTATGTGACACACTAAAAAAGAATAAATATTAAGTTTTTATTCCATTCTTTAACAAAAACTGACGCAAAGGTATAAAAATCTGTCGTCATTCACATTATAATATGTCATCTTTTTAACAAAGGTGAACAAAAATGAACAAAAACAGACAAAAAGACAGCTATTGATAAAAAATTCAAGCCTGCGATGGAGCCGTAAAGCGTTAAAGTGTAGAATTTACATCTGCAATGTATTGCAACACATCGACCTTGCCCAATCCATTCTCTGACGAAGTCACGAACACAGGAGGCAGCTCCTCCCACTCCTCGAGCAACTTAGCCTTGTAGGTTGCGATATTTTTTGCAAGAACACTCTTGGTCAATTTATCGGCCTTTGTAAAAATTATAGAGAATGGCACACCGTTCTCACCAAGCCACTGGAAGAACTCAAGGTCTATCTTCTGCGGTTCGTGACGGCAATCAATGAGCACAAAGAGAAGTGTCATCTGCTCACGGTCGAGCACATAGCTTGAGATTATATGCTCCAGCTGTTCGTTCTGCGACTTGCTGCGCTTTGCGTAACCGTAGCCCGGAAGATCCACCAGGTACCACTCGTTGTTGATGAGATAGTGGTTTATAAGCAAGGTCTTTCCCGGTGTAGCCGATGTCTGTGCCAGTTTTTTCTGATTTGTCAGTGCGTTGATAAGGCTCGATTTTCCCACATTTGAACGGCCTATGAAGGCATACTCGGGTTTTCCGTCCTGCGGACACTTCTTTATATCGGTGTTGCTTATTATAAAACGCGCGCTCTTTACAATTGGTGTGCTCATTGTTTTTGTTTTTTTACCATACAAAGATACAATGATATTCACAAAAACAAAAAAAGGGCGCACAAGTTTGTAACCAGGCGCCCCAATCATGTGGTCACATCACTGCGAAATCTTCACACCCACAAAGAATGTCCTGGGTTGTGTGGGGCCATAGAAGTAGCCCGAGTCGCGGAACTCTCCCTTGTCCAGGTCGCGCTGGAAGCTGTTGAAAATATTCTGCACACCGGCATTGAGCTGCAGGTTAATATGGTCGTGAAGAACAAATGTATAGCCGGCCTTGAAATTGAGGTCAAAGAAATCGGGTGTTGTCTCCATGCGGTCGTTTTCAATGTAACCGGCATAGTGCGGTACAATCATTGAGCCCGTGTATGTACCGGAGAGTGAGAGTTCCAATCTTTTTATAGGCGATGACATTATTGTGAAGTAACCGTAATAATCGGGAGTACGCATCATGCGTTTTGTAGTCAAGGGCACACCATCAACTTCGGTCCAGGCCTCGGGCTGTTTGTAGCGGCTCTGCTGTGCTGTAAAACCAAGCTGCAACGAAAACTCCTTTCCATGCGCAATCTTTGCATCGATATTTGCACCATAGACTCTAGCTCCGGCACCGTTACGGCGTTCCTTAATAGCATGTCCCTCACTATTCACACCTATATCTTCAAGCACAAATACATTGTTAAGATCGGTGTAGAAACCCTCTACAAGAACATTCGCCTGCCAGTGACCGAAAGAAGTTGTCCAATCTATTGAGCCACTGAAACTATTCGAGCGTTCCTCTTTCAAGCCATCGGCAAGTTCTATCTGCACACCCTCTCCACCCACTGCGGTAACATGTAAATCCTCGTCATAGGCCTGTGGAGCACGGAAACCTGTAGAATAGGTGAGGCGTGCCTGCAACTCCTTCATAGGCTTGTACAGAAAGTTTACGCGGGGGCTAATGATTGGTTTTTCAATTAGGTTATGCTTGTCCATGCGCAATCCAAGCAATAACGAGAAATAACGGGCGTTCCACTCGTTCTGGATAAAGGCACTACCAATGCGCACATCCTGGCGCATATCACGGTTATAGCCTGTCATAATATCGTGCAGCCTGTTCTCCTGATACTCGACACCGCCCATGAAAGTTGCCGGTGAAAAGAGCAGTTTTTCAATTTCCCAAGTATATGTTGCACCGGTAACCCATGTGAGATCATCGGTCTGGCCATAGGCATTGGCATCACGCTGCGCTCCATAGTAACTGTCACGGTCTATGTGCTGTAACGATGCAAAGACCGACAATTTATGTTTGTAGCCATCCCAACCATGGTCGTATGATACGCCACCGCTGTTGATAACATGTTTTGTCTGCTCTGTAATATCGCTATCATGAGGTTGTAAATCAAACTTATTACCGCCACGGCGCAACTCATTTGTTGTATGATACTCCGGACTCAAACGCCCATTGTATGTGGGGCGATAGTATGTGCGCAGGCCAAATGTGTTGAGATTCAGTTTTCCAAGTTCGGAGAAGCCGTCGCCATCGTGGTCATACGGGTTGCGGTTACGATAGTTGGCATATACAGCCATACCATACTTGTTATCGGGTGATACAAGCGACACATTCGCCCCCACGCTCTGTTCCCATGCCTTGCCTCCATAACCGGCAAAATTGCTTGTCACAGAAAAAGAATTGCTAACAGGATCCTTTGTGATGATGTTCACAGTCCCACCCACAGCATTAGCGCCAAAGAGTGCCGAACCACCGCCACGCACGACCTCAACCCTTTCAATCATATTTACAGGTATCTGTTCAAGGCCATAGACACCGCTCAATGCACTCACCACCGGACGACTGTTTATGAGCACCTGTGAATATGGACCCTCGAGACCGTTTATGCGCACCTGAGGGAAACCGCAGTTTTGGCAGTTGTTCTCAACGCGCAAACCTGTCACATAATTCAGGCTTTTCGCAAGGTCAACAGAGTTCACAGCCTCAAAAAGCGGCAAAGCAGCCACCGAAACAACAACCGGAGCATCTTTGCGGCTTATCTCGTTACGGTTGGCAGATACCACGACTTCATCGATAGCAAAATCGGCTGTCTTCAACTTAAAATGCACAACAGCCGTGTAATCCTTACTTACAACGACCTCTTTGTCCATTGTCTCATACCCCATTGCCGTAACCCGCAGAGTATATTTTCCCGGCTCAAGGTTAGAAAACGAGAACTGCCCGTCCTCGTTACTCATTATACCTTCCCCTGTTTCAACTATCAGTACAGCAGCAAATGAGATATTTTCTTCGGTTCCATCCTCAATGATATGCCCCATAATCTTGTTCCCCTCTCTAATGACAA
>JAFNWA010000162.1 GCA_017383665.1 Bacteroidaceae bacterium
AGGGGAGCTGTCGGCTTGCCGACTGAGGGGTATAATTACCTCTCACCTTATATAAAACAAAAAAAATGCCAGTTGTTCGACAACTGACATTTTGGCAGACAATGAGTGACTAAAAAGAGCTTTTCTCTCAGCATAGCAGCAATATCATCATCTGCCCAATAAGTATTCTCAAGAACATTGCAAGCGGGTACACCGTTGCGTAACCCACAGCAGCTTCGCCGCCTTTGCACTGCTGATTCGAGAAAGCCAATGCCGGAGGGTTGGTGCATGAACCGGATATGACACCAATGAGGGTGTTATACTTGATTTTAAGAACATAGCGGCCAACAACTGCAGCTATTATAATGGGGACTATAGTTATTATAGCTCCATACAATATCCACATATATCCTCCCTTGTTGACTATAGTATTGACAAACTCGCCTCCTGCGCCTAGTCCTACGCATGCAAGGAACAGCGTAATGCCGATTTCTCTAATCATAAGGTTTGCACTGGTTGTCGTGTATGTAACAACGCCCATCTTGGGCCCGAAATAACTGACGAGTATTGCTACGATGAGTGGTCCTCCTGCAAGTCCAAGTTTTATTGGTGTTGTCAGCAGGGTGCCGCTAAGCGGAATGCTTCCTAAAACACATCCTAAAGCTATTCCTATGAAAATTGGTATAAGATTCGGGTGGTCAAGATATTTGCGCTCATCTCCGAACATCTTCTTGATACCGTTAACAGCGGTCTCGTGTCCAACTATGGTGATTATGTCACCGACTTGCAAACGGAAATTGGCAGTCGGAGCCAAGTCAATACCGGCACGGTTTACGCGAGTTACGGTAACACCAAACTCTTTTCTTATGTTAAGTTTGCCTAGTTTTGCTCCGTTGAGTTTATGGTTGGTGAAAGTGATTTTGCGCGATATCAGTTCTTCGTCAATTTTTAGCCATTCCTGCTGCACCCGAATACCCATGAGTGATGTAAGTTTTTCATGAATATCCTTATCGGCAATAATAAGTATGCGGTCACCGATTTCAAGTGTGCTATGCGAATTTGCAATATCGCAATGTCCTGTCAATTTGTCAATTTTTCGTGAAACAATGAAATTAAGGCTACTTCTCTTCCTTATCTCATCAAGTGTTATGCCTGTAATCTCCTTGTTTGTGACTTCAAGTGACAGACGCTGTATCTCTACATTGCTGTTCTTCTCACGGCTGAATCTTTTCTCTCCCTTGTAAAGGAACTTGATGGCGATAATGGCCAATATGCAACCGATTACTCCAAGTGGATAGGCAACGCTGTAGCCTAGAGCAATGTTTGAACTCTCATATCCATTCATCTCCTTGAATGTAGTTGATGCAGCACCCATTCCGGGAGTATTCGTTACCGCACCGGACATTATACCTGTGATTGTATCTACACTCTCATTTGTCGTGAATATTAGCAACAATGCAACAAGTACATCAAAGAGTACAATGATGCAGGTAATAGTATTCAGCTTTAGACCTCCCGACTTGAAACTTGAGAAAAATCCCGGACCCACCTGTAGTCCAATTGAGTACACAAACAATATAAGTCCAAACTCCTTGACAAAGTGTAGCAGTTCGCCGTCAAGACTCATTCCGTAATGCGAAAACAGGATACCGACGAACAATACCCATGTGACACCGAACGATATGCCGGCAATCTTTATGCGGCTAAGGTATACTCCTATTCCCACAGTCAGAGCCAGTATTATCATAGAATGTGCTATGCTACTTCCGTACAGTAAATTCCTAAAAAAATCAATGCAGAAATCCATAATTGTTACACTTGTTAAAAACTGTGCAAAATTATTGAATTCCTGCAATATTGAATGTGTACTATCTATTAAGAAAAGCGATGATATTTATTACTGTTCCCGATAGTCGCTGTCGTGGTCAATCAAATCTCTTTACTTCAAACTTCAGTTTATCTTCACCTACTGTTGCTACGATTGTGTCGCCGGGTTGCAGTGCACCGTCGAGCAGCAGTTCCGAAATCTCATCCTCAACATAGTTCTGCAACGCACGCTTCAGCGGTCTTGCACCATATTGTATGTCGTAGCCCTTGTCGGCAAGGAAGTTCTTGGCCTCGGCTGTCATCTCAATGTTGTAGCCAAGCTCGGTGACGCGCTTTACAATCTGCACAAGTTCAAGATCTACAATGTTGATTATTGCATCCTTGCCAAGCTGGTCAAAGTTGATAATCTCGTCAATGCGGTTAATAAACTCGGGCGCGAAGCGTTTGTTCAGTGCCTTCTGTATTACAGCGCGTGAATACTCCTTGTCACCGGCGCGTTCATCCTTGGCAAAGCCGATGCCGCTGCCAAAGTCTTTAAGTTCGCGTGTACCTACATTAGATGTCATAATGAGCACCGTGTTGCGGAAATCGACTGTGCGACCGTAGCTATCTGTCAGGCGACCCTCGTCCATCACCTGCAGCAACAGGTTGAACACATCGGTGTGTGCCTTCTCAATCTCGTCGAGCAGGACAATAGAGTAGGGACAGCGGCGTACACGCTCGGTGAGCTGCCCGCCCTCTTCGTAGCCTACATATCCCGGAGGTGCTCCCACAAGGCGCGAAACAGTGAATTTCTCCATATATTCGCTCATGTCAATGCGTATGAGTGCATCGGCACTGCCGAACATGAATTTCGCAAGCTCCTTCGCAAGCAGTGTCTTTCCCACACCGGTGGGGCCCAGGAACATGAATGTGCCTATTGGTTTGTTGGGGCTTTGCAGGCCAACGCGGCTACGCTGTATTGCCTTGGTCAGCTTTTCAATGGCACTTTCCTGTGCAATTACCTTGCTTGTGAGCTCTGCGCGCATGCCTTTGAGGCGTGTCCACTCATCCTGTTGCATGCGTTGCATAGGCACTCCCGAAATCATTGATACCACCCCGGCAATATCCTCGTCAGTTACAGTCTGACGGCTGTTTGTGAGGCTCTTCTCCCACTCGGCCTTCATCTGTGCAAGCTGGCTCTGCAGTTCCTTCTCGCGGTCGCGCAAGTTGGCAGCATTCTCAAAATCCTGGTTCTTTACCGCAGCGTTCTTCTCCTTGTTTATTGTATCAATGAGCATCTCCTGCTCTTCAATCTCCTTTGGAACAACAATATTCGTTATGTGCATTCTTGCACCGGCCTCGTCCATGGCATCAATTGCCTTGTCGGGGAAACAGCGGTCGGTGATGTAGCGGTCTGTCAATTTGACACACGCAAGCAGGGCATCATCTGTATATGTGACATTATGGTGGTTCTCATAACGCTCCTTTATGTTTTTCAAGATGGTGTATGTGTCCTCAACCGATGTAGGCTCAACAAGCACCTTCTGGAAACGGCGTTCAAGTGCACCATCCTTTTCAATTGTCTTGCGATACTCATCAATGGTTGTTGCACCAATGCACTGTATTTGTCCACGCGCAAGCGACGGTTTCAGGATGTTTGCGGCGTCCATAGAACCTGGGGTAGAGCCGGCACCGATTATTGTGTGTATCTCATCGATGAAAATTATGATGTTAGGGTTGTTCTCAAGCTCATTGATAATTGCCTTGAGACGCTCCTCAAACTGTCCGCGGTACTTTGTTCCAGCTACAACGGCAGTCATGTCAAGTGCCACAATGCGCTTGTCAAAGAGCATACGCGATGTCTTGCGCTCGACGATGCGCTGTGCAAGACCCTCAACAATAGCCGATTTACCCACACCCGGTTCACCAATGAGTATGGGGTTGTTCTTCTTGCGGCGGCTCAGAATCTGCGATATGCGCTCAATCTCCTTCTCGCGCCCCACGACAGGGTCCAGTTTGCCCTCGGCTGCAGCCTTTGTCATATCTACACCAAAGCTGTCGAGCACAGGGGTGTCGTTCGATGGCTTTGCCTGCTGTTTCTGATATGTCTGCTGTGTGTTACCGGCATTGCCGTTTGGCAATGTCTCTTCGTCATCGTCTTGGTCGGTAAAACCAAAACCTCCGATGACATTGCTGCCTGTATCGGGCATCTTTGACTTGATTATATCTGTCACTTTCTGATAAGTGACACTGCTTGCATCGAGTATGTCATACGCAACATTGTTGCGCTCACGCAAAATACCCAGCAAAAGATGCTCGCTATCGGCATTCACCTTTCTTGAACGCGCCTCAAGTGTTGCAAAACGCAATATTCTGGCTGTGCTCAGGCTCATCTCCACATCGTCACTGTATGGTGCATCGAATGTAGTTGCATCTGTAACGCGTTCTTCTATGCGTTGTTTTATCTCCATTACATCTACCTCCATAC
>JAFNWA010000163.1 GCA_017383665.1 Bacteroidaceae bacterium
GGGATGGTGGCAATGGTGTTGTCCCAGTTGCGTACCTTGACAATGGTTAGCGAGATGTCGAATACGTTTCCGTTGATGCTTGTGCCGGGTATTTCAATCCAGTCGCCAAGGCGCACCATGTCGTTCTCCAATAAAAGGAAACCGCCTACAAAGCCCATGATGCTGTCCTTGGCAATGAGCATGAGCACGGCGGCAAATGCTCCCAGACCACCGATAAGGTATAGGGGTGATTTGTTGGTGAGTATGGATATTATTACAATGGCAGCAACAAGAATCACAATTATCTTGCCCACCTGGATGAATCCTTTCACCGGCCTGTCGTGGAACTTACTGTTGTTGAATGCCGAATCGCCAAGGGCGCTCAATATTGCTGTTGTTGCAATGACCATGGCAATGATGGAGTATATAGATACTGCAAGCTCGATGTAGTGAAGGAGGATGCTGCCCGGGGCTATGGTTATGGGTAGCAGTGCATTTATGGTTATGGGTACTAGCAGATGTGCTACTTTGCGCAGCCTTTTGCCCTTCAGTATCTGCGACAGAAAGTTGTAGTGCTTGCGTTTTACAACACGTTTTGTGGAAAAGAGTGCTATGCGGTAAGCTATTTCCATTACTGCAATCGCTATTGCAATGACAATTACCGATATCACCAATGTGTCATATTGCTCAATCTTCTCTTGCTCTAATCCCATGTGTAACAGCAGTTCCTTTACCTTGTCATATATATAATTAGTGATATTTCTCTGCATGGTTATTATGATTTAAAGATACTCCCCTCCGTCGGCAGGCCGCCACCTCCCCTCTGCAAGAGTGGAGGAGCTATTTTAGCTCTCCCACTTATTTATAAGGGGGAGTGCCCGTAGGGCGAGGGGGATTTTAAGAAGTTGTTTGAATTTATCTCCACTGCGAACATAAGCTACGCTCGTTGATAAATATTCAAAAGCTTCTATGTATCGTTTCTATAACAAAAATAAAGATCGTTTTGCCGTGAAGTTTGGTGAATTTTGTATCTTCGCGATGAAAATAATGCTGAACCGTAAATTACGATTTTAGCGACGAGGAATCTAAATATATTTATAGAGATTTCTCCCTTCGGTTCGAAATGACAACAACTTTTAGTAGATGGTGATTACTTAAATCAAATTATACTATGCCGGAAATAGGAATGACATTTACAAGCAACACAGTGGTTTCACAGGACAACTGCGCTGCAACAATGGGGTCGGGCGACCTCGAGGTCTTTGCAACACCTGCAATGGTTGCGCTCATGGAGAACGCGGCAATGAATGCCGTGGCACAAGCTCTGCCACATGGCTCAACGACAGTCGGTGCCGAGATGAACACTACTCACATAAAACCCTCGCCAATTGGTGCAACGGTACAGGCTACTGCAACGCTAATGGCTGTTGAGGGGCGCAAACTTACATTCGCTGTTGAAGCGTGTGACGGTGCCGGTACAATAGGCCGGGGAACTCATGTGCGATTTATTGTTGACAAGGAACGCTTTATGGCAAAATTGTAATCCTTCCATCGGTTCACAATTCAATACATAAAAGCAAAAATCCCGCAATCGCAGGATTTTTGCTTTTTTTAACATTCTTGCGAAAACAATTTGCTTTTCACAGGTGTTTATATAGTGCAAGTCACCGATAACGGCTGTCGGATATGTGAATACCTTGCAGCGGTTTGTTAATATAACAAGTGACTGCGCATAGTAGTTTTGTCGTGTTTTATTTTGTGTTTGTGTTAGGTTGCCCTCTGATGTGAATCACGGGGCAACCGTTTTTTTTTAGTCAATCTTCTTGCACCAGCAGAACATTCCGGGGAAGAGTTCCTTTATTTTTTCAATATCCTGTTCTTCCTTGAAAATACCAAAGAACGACGAACCGCTGCCCGACATTGATGCATACACAGCGCCCATTGAGTACAACTCCTCTTTAATCTTCTCCATCTCCGGGTGCTTTGCAAATATGCTCTTCTCGAAATCGTTCTTCATCGCCTCTCTCCACTCATGGATGGGGCGTGCGGCTATTTTGATCAGTGGTACCTGTGGCTTTTGTGGTGTCACCAGCGCGTATGCATCCTTGGTAGATACATGTACATCGGGTTTCACAAGAACAAGATAATACCCGGCAATGCTGCATTCAGTGGGTGTGAGAATGTTGCCTATTCCGGTTGCATATGCCGGGGTGTTGTCGATGAAGAAAGCACAGTCGGCGCCAATGCGTGTCGCGTATGTGCATAGCTCCTCACTGCTTAGTCCAAGGTCGGCAATCTCATTGAGCATCTTCAGGGCAAACGCAGCATCGGCGCTACCGCCACCCAGGCCGGCGCCTGTGGGGATATGCTTGTATAGTGAAATATCAACCTTGGGCAACTTGTAATCGGCTGCAAGTGCTTTATACGCTTTTATTACAAGGTTGTCATCGTCATTTCCATCGAACACGGCATTGTACATCTTGAAAGTATAATCGGGCGCATCCTTGTCTGTCGTCGGTGTTATCTCCAGAATGTCGCACAGCGGAATGGGGTAGAACACAGTCTCCAGGTTGTGGTAACCGTCGGGGCGTTTCTCTACAATATCTAGCCCAAGATTTATCTTTGCATTAGGGAATGTTATCATATTTTTAAAGATTGCTCACTCTTTATGGGAGCTGTCCAAAGGACTGAGGGGTATTTAACTATAAGTTGTTTGCTGTAAGCAAAGGTAATACTTTTTTTTATCCCGTTGATAACTTATCTTGTTTTGTTGATAAAGCTTCTTGAGTTTGTTGTTTTATTTGTGCAGTTGTGTGTATCTTCGCAGCCGGAAAAAAGAAGCTGTTTAATTTTATGGAAGATACAAATACACCGAAAAGAAGGGCGCCCCGTCGTCAGGCTGCCGATAATACACCTAAGTTGAGTGATTATGGTCATGTCCAGCCCCAGGCTCTTGAATTTGAAGAGGCTGTGCTTGGCGCGTTGATGATTGACAGTGATGCCATTGGCCGATTGGGCGGAATGTTGAAGCCCGAATCGTTCTACGACAAGCGCAACCAGTTGCTCTTTGAGGCCATACAGCAGATGGACCTCAATGACCGTCCTGTGGATATCCTCACGGTGACGGAGTTCCTGCGCAGCAAGGGTACACTCGAGGAGGTTGGTGGTCCTGTATATGTGGCACAGCTCACAAGCAAGGTTGTGTCATCGGTAAACATTGAGTATCATGCCAATATCATTGCGCAGAAGAAACTTGCGCGTGACCTCATCCGCTTCACCAGCAAGACACAGACACAGGCATTTGACGAAACACAGGATATTGACGAACTGATGCAGCAGGCCGAGTCGGAACTGTTCGAGATTTCGGGCAGCAAGATGAAGAAGGATTACACTCAGATTAACCCTGTAATCCGTCAGGCATACGATCAGATTATCACAGCTTCAAAGAATACCAGCGGTATCAGTGGACTCAGCACCGGCTATCACCGTCTCGATAAAGTCCTCTCGGGTTGGCAGCCAACCGACCTCATTATCCTTGCGGCGCGTCCTGCGATGGGTAAGACAGCGTTCGCGCTCTCGCTTGTGCGTAACATGGCAATCGACCAGGGCATTCCATGCGGTATGTTCTCGCTTGAGATGGGTAATGTGCAGCTTGTTCAGCGTCTCATCTGTAATGTGTGCCAGATACCGGGTGATAAAATCCGTAGCGGTCAGCTCGAGCGTTACGAGTGGGGACAGCTCGATAGCAAGATTGTTGCTCTTGAGAATGCACCTCTTTACATTGACGACACTCCGCAGCTCTCGGTGTTTGAGCTCCGTTCAAAGGCCCGCCGCATGGTGCGCGAGCATGGCGTTAAGATGATTTTCATTGACTACTTGCAGTTGATGACAGCCAACACAGGCAAGGGTAACCGACAGGAGGAGATCAGTACCATCTCTCGCGCGCTCAAAGGTCTCGCCAAGGAGTTGAATATTCCAATCATGGCACTCAGTCAGTTGAACCGTAATGTCGAGGGTCGTGAAGGTCTCGAGGGTAAGCGTCCTCAGCTCAGTGACCTCCGTGAGTCGGGAGCCATCGAGCAGGATGCCGATATCGTAATGTTCGTTAACCGCCCCGAGTACTTCCACATCTACAAAGACGGCGATTTCGACTGGCGTGGCAAGGCTGAGATTATCATAGCAAAGCACCGTAACGGTGGACTTGACAATGTGCCTTTGCTCTTCCGCAAGGAGTATGCGCGTTTCATGAACCTCGATGACGAGACCCTTGCGCCACCTCCTGGTGATATGCCTGTAATGCGCGGTTCAAAGATGAATGTGGATATGACACCTCCCGAACCCGATTATGTTCCCGAGCTCCCTGACTATTTGCAGAATACCGGTGCAGGAATGATGCCTCCAGGCTTGCAAGGTGGCGGAAATGAAGTGCCGTTCTAAACCGAACTGAAAGGTGAAAGCTGCGGTTAAGCGAGCGCAACGCAAGTTTATTTGCAAGTTGCACAGCGAGCGGAAGCAGGTTCAAGCGCACAAAGTGCGATTAAAGGTGTTTTCAGTTTTCCGCTTTCCGCTTTCCGATACATAAAAGAAAATCCGGCAGTGAGTAACACACTCATTGCCGGATTTTCTTTTATGTAAGTTTTTTACTTTCCTTCGGCGAATTTCTTTGCCTGCTCTTCGATGAGCTCTTTATCCTCGAAATAGTTGATTTTCATTGCGCGGCGCACATCGTTTAATGTGTTTGCTGCTACGGCGCGTGCATTCTCGCAACCCTGCTGCAACAATGCATATACCTCGTGGATTTTCTGCTCCCACTCCTTGCGGCGTGCGCGTATTGGGGCAAGCTCCTCCTCAAGAATTGCAATGAGGAAACGCTTCACCTTTACATCGCCCAAACCGCCGCGCATGTAGTGAGCCTTCAACTCGTCAAGGTTAGGATATTCGGGGAGGTACTTCTCGAAATGATCGGGGCGGCAGAATGCGTCAAGGTATGTGAACACGGTGTTGCCCTCAACCTTGCCCGGGTCCTGAACACGGATGTGGTCGGGGTCGGTGTACATTGACATTACGCGTTGCTTGAGTTCCTCGGCTGTGTCCGACAGGTAGATGCAGTTGCCAAGTGACTTGCTCATTTTTGCCTTGCCGTCTGTTCCCGGCAAGCGCAGGCAGGCGGCGTTTGTAGGCAACAGAATCTCAGGCTCAACGAGTGTCTCGCCATAGATAC
>JAFNWA010000164.1 GCA_017383665.1 Bacteroidaceae bacterium
GGTTCTTTCCGTTTGACAAATAAAATCAAGGATTGGAACGAGAGTGTAAGTTCTAAGTGGGTTAATGAGGTAATTTTCTTGGCATTCCATATTGTTCCTGTTTATGAAATCTCAATGTTCGTAGATGCTGTTGTTCTTAATTCAATTGAGTTCTGGACCGGCAAGAGCGCAGATGTAGAGGTTGGTGATACAAAGATTGTGAAGAATGCTCAGGGTGAGGATATTGAAATCACAGCGATGGAGGATGGCTATAAGTTGTCTAACGGTGAGACATCAATGAATATCGTGTTTGATGAGGAGACTCAGATTTGGAGCGCAGAGTACAATAACCAGACAACACAGTTGATGAAGGTTGTTGATGACAACAATGCTCAGCTATTCCTTATGAACGGTGAGGTGATGGATGTTACACTGGATGCACAGGGTGTTGAAATCGCTCGTCAGTACATGACAAACAGTTTTGCTCTTAACAAATAATATTTGAAAGAGTTATACGATATGCAGAGCCACCTTTTTGGGTGGCTCTGTTGTTTTTGAGCATCTAATTTGCTATCTTCGCATTCAATGAATTATCAGTTTTATGGAACATCCCGAAAATAGTGAGGCCTACAAAGGATTAAAGGTGAATGACGGAGTGGAAGCTCTTGGACCGGTGAATCCATATCTTGCGTCAATGCGGCGCAAGAAAGCTGTGCCGTTGTCGGTGAATGATTATGTCGAGGGTATTATGCGAGGCGATGTCGTGGTGCTCAGCCGCGCGGTTACATTGCTCGAGAGTTTGTTGCCCGAACATCAAACAATGGCGCAGGAGATTGTGGAGAGGTGCCTGCCTTATTCGGGCAACTCTTTGCGCTTAGGTATCACCGGAGTTCCCGGTGCTGGTAAAAGTACCTCAATTGATGCTTTTGGAATGTATCTTCTTTCCAATACAGACGCCAAGTTAGCTGTGTTGGCAGTCGATCCAAGCAGTGAGCGCAGCAAGGGTAGCATATTGGGTGACAAGACCAGGATGGAGCGTCTGTCTGTCCATCCTCGTGCATTCATACGCCCTAGTGCATCGGCTGGTTCTTTGGGTGGTGTCGCACGCAAGACACGAGAGACGATAATATTGTGCGAGGCTGCCGGCTTTGACAACATCTTTGTTGAGACTGTTGGCGTGGGGCAGAGTGAGACTGCCGTATATTCAATGGTCGATTTCTTTTTGTTGATACAGATTGCCGGTGCAGGAGATGAACTGCAGGGTATAAAGCGTGGTATTATGGAGATGGCAGATGGGATAGTTATAAACAAAGCTGACGGTGACAATGTGGATGAGGCGCGTCGGGCTGCCGTGCATTACAGGAATGCCTTGCAATTGTTCCCGATGCCGGCAAGTGGCATGCGTCCTGAAGTCCTGACATATTCGGGCTTCTTTGATTTGAATATTGACAAGGTGTGGGAGATGATAAATGGTTATGTTGACAAGGTAAAGATAAATGGTGCTTTCGATGAACGGCGATGCTATCAGCAGAAATATTGGATGTATGAGGCTATCGACGAACAGTTGAAATCGCGTTTTTATACAACCCCGGGTATGCAAGAAATGCTTTCACATCATGAGCAGTTGTTGCTTCAGGGCAAGACAACCTCTTTTGCAGCAGCAAGTAAGGTTCTTGATTTCTTTGACAAGAGTTGCAATGGAAGATAAAGATAAGACTACCATAAGGCGCGAAGTTCGTGCCAGGCTTTCCGGGTTGGGTGCCGAAGAGAAGCGGAGCCGTTCACTCGCTATCTGTTCCGAGGTGAAAAAGCATCTTGCTGTGAGCAATGCAAAGGTTGTGGCTCTCTTTTCTCCGCTGGGCTATGAACCCGATGTATGGCCGTTGGTAGAGTCTCTTTCTTGTGAGTTGTCAATAGTGCTGCCTCGTGTCGAAGGTGATGTTATGAATTTCTATTGTTATGATAGGGGTTCGATGGCAATAGGTTCTTTTGGTATAAATGAACCCCAGAATGGTTTGTCTGTTAAGCCGTGTGAAATTGATGCTGTTGTTGTTCCGGGTTTAGCCTTCACAGAGAGTGGCGCACGCATGGGGCGTGGAAAAGGATATTATGACAAATATATGTCACAAGGTGATTTCTCGGCATTGAAAATAGGAGTTTGCTACAGTGAACAGCTGGTGCAGGAGATTCCGGTTGAACCGCATGATGTGGCAATGGATGTGGTCATACACAAATAAACGGGAGATTCTTAAATCTCCCGTTTATTTGTGTATGACTTCTATCTTTACGATGCAAGAATCTCTTGTGCTCGTACAGTGTCCTTGTCAATTGGTTTGTCGTCCTTGATTGCTTTTGTGAATGGTATATATACAATTTCATTGTTCCTTAAACCTACCATTACATTGCGTTGACCTTCGAGCAATGCGTCTATTGCTGCAACGCCTAAACGGCTTGCAAGGATTCGGTCATTTGCAGTGGGGCTTCCACCGCGCTGCAGGTAACCGAGAATTGACACTCGTACATCAAGTTCCGGGAAGCGCTGACGCATACCCTCGGCAACCTCCATGATGTTGTAGTCCTTTTCGCGTCCCTCAGCAAACAGTACTATACTGCTGCTTTTTGTACGGCGCAGACCATTGGCAATAAACTGGTTGATTTTTTCGAACTCCGGGTCAATTTCTGGCAATACACAAGCTTCGGCTCCTGTTGCGATTGTACCGTTAAGTGCGAGGAAACCTGCATCTCGTCCCATAACCTCCACGATAAATAGACGCTCATGTGATGATGCTGTATCGCGTATCTTATCGACGCACTCCATGATAGTGTTCAAAGCTGTGTCATAGCCGATTGTGGTATCTGTGCCATAAAGGTCATTGTCAATGGTTCCAGGCAAAGCTATACATGGGATGTCGAACTCGCGTGCAAGGTTGTATGCACCGGTGATAGAACCGTCACCACCAATTACAACAAGTGCATTGATACCCTCTTTCTGCAATGTCTCGTATGCCTTTGCGCGTCCCTCCTCGGTCTTGAACTCATCGCAGCGGCTTGTCTTCAGGATAGTACCGCCTCGCTGTATGATGTTACTTACATTCTCGGTCTTGAACTCTTTGATTTCTCCGGTTATGAGTCCTTTGTAGCCACGATAGATGGCTTTGACTTTGATGCCGTGATAGATGCAGGCGCGAGTGACGGCACGGATTGCCGCGTTCATGCCGGGAGCGTCACCGCCCGATGTCAATATGCCTACGCATTGAATCTTGTTTTTCATATTATTTGTTATTATAGTTGATTATTGCTTGTCTACAGTTTTCCATAAGCCACTTTGGAGTGGATGTCGCACCGCATATTCCAATGGATTGCACTCCTTGTGTGAGTGAGAGGTCAAGATCTTCAGTTCCTTCGATTTGATAAGAGTTCGGGTTCATCTTTTTACATTCGTCAAAAAGTATTCTTCCGTTTGAACTTTTCTTTCCGCACACGAAAAATATGAGTTCATGAGATTTCGCGAACTCCCCAATACCGTTTAAGCGATTGGCTACCTGTCCACAAACGGTGTTGAACGATTTACACTCTCTTCCTTTGCTTATGTGTCTCCTTATCTCATTTACAATGAGCTTGTAGCCTTCGAGTGATTTTGTTGTCTGGGAATAGATGTATGTATCCTTGTCCTTTGCTATGTTCTCTATCTGCGAACTGCTTTCAATTACAATGGCATCACCGTGTGTCTGTCCAACAAGGCCCAGAACCTCGGCGTGTCCGGCCTGCCCGTATATTACAATCTGGCTCTCTTTGCCTGTTGACTCCTTCCACTTATTCTTTATGCGTTGCTGCAATTTAAGAACTACCGGGCATGTGGCGTCTATTATTTCGAGATTGTTTCTGTGGGCTGTCTCATATGTTGCCGGGGGCTCTCCGTGCGCCCTTAGCAGTACTTTGGCATTATGCAGTTGACCGAACTCTTCGCGGTTTATGGTTATTAACCCCAAATTCTTCAGTCGCTCGCACTCTATGCTATTGTGTACAATGTCGCCCAAGCAATAGAGTTTCTCACCCTTTTGCAACTCCTCTTCGGCCTTCTTTATTGCAGTTGTTACACCAAAGCAGAATCCTGAGTGCTCGTCTATCTCAATCTTTAACATTATGCTGTTAAGTTCTTGAATATCTCCATCAATCTTTCCATCTGCTCTTCGCGTGTCATGTCGCTGTTGTCGAGCAGAATTGCGTCATCCGCCTGCTTCAGGGGGCTAACCTCTCGTGTCTGGTCAATGTGGTCGCGTTGCAGCACATTATCAAGGATGTCTTGGAACTTGGCATCGTCGCCACGGGCAATCAGTTCATCATAGCGGCGTTGCGCGCGTACTTCGGCCGATGCTGTCACGAAAACCTTCATCTCTGCATTCGGGAATACAGTCGTGCCAATGTCGCGTCCGTCCATTACTATGCCTTTTTGTTCGCCCATAGCGCGTTGCTGGTCAATCATCTCTGAGCGTACAAAGTCGAGCGCGGCAACCTGGCTTACAATTTGTGATACCTCAAGAGAGCGTATTTCGTGCTCGACATTTACTCCGTTCAGATATGTAAGCGAGTTCTTTGTTTCCGGGTCGGCTTCGAAGGTTATGTGTATATCCTTCATTCTGTTGCGTAGCGTTTCAATGTCAATCTTCTTGTCATTGATCAGCCCGTTCTGCATGCAATAAAGCGCAACGGCACGGTACATCGCTCCGCTGTCAAAATATAGGTAACCGATGTTGCGTGCAAGGGCTTTTGCCATGGTACTTTTGCCGCATGATGAGAAACCATCGATGGCTATAATAATCTTTTTCATCCTATTATTGTTGTTTGAATATTTTTTGTGAAGATAGCAAAAAGTTTTTATTATAACGAATATGAGAGGTTAAAAAGCAGCGAGGATGCCGAAATGTGCAAATTGCTGTATGATGCACCAAATTTCACCTTCTTGATATGCAGTCCGGCACCAAGAGAGAAACCTTCAAATCCTTTTCCGCTTGTTGAGAGTTCACGCCCTAATCGGAAATTATAGCCTACCGATGCATAGAAGTTGTCTCCAATGAGAAAGTCTGCTCCCAAAACAATATGTTTCAGCAGAATCTCCCCGAAGTTGTCCTTACTGCCGTCGGCATTGTAAAAATCTTTCTCACTCCACTTGTGCAGGTTTACAAGTGTTGCCGAAAGAAGTATGGGGGCGTGTGCCAGGCGTTTTGTGAGTCCAAGCTGTATGTCAATGGGCATTAGCTCAAGTTTATGTTCAAAGGACATAACCTGACCACCCAGATTCTTAAAGACCAATGAAGCCGAAAAATCATTTTCCTGGTTGTAGTAGTTGAGACCCAGGTCAACACCTAAGGCAAGTGAATTCATGCTCTCATACTGTGAATAAATGAATTTGCCGGCAACACCTCCGCTCCACCTGTCGCTGAGCAGATAACAATACATCACGCTCAACTCCATGTCCATTGCATGGAATGTCCCAGTGTGGATGTTATCATTAGTGTAGCCTTCAAACTCTCCATAATCGACATAGCGTGCTGCCACCGCTCCCGAAGAGCGTTCTCCAAAGTTCTTGTTGAAAGCAGCACCGGCAACTTTGCTGCCGCTCATGTATGTCATGAATGAAAGGTCTATGGTCTTGTCCGAAACATTTATCAGCAGTGCCGGATTGTGCATTGAGAGTGACAGGTCATCGTCTATGACGGATATGTTACTTCCACCCAATGATGCAGCACGGGGAGAGTAGGGCAGGCGCATGAATTTGAATGCGCTCTCTCCTCCCTGAGCCTTGATGCTCATAGGTAAGGACAACAGAATTAGTAGTATGAATCTTAGGGTTTTCAACTTTTTGTATATCTGCACTGTTCTGCTTGCGAAGATAATGCTTTTTTTCATCTTTTTTTGTATAAGTGGTCATTTTTGATTCAATAACTATAACGCTGGTTTTTCTGTTTTATGTTCCGTTTTAAAATAAAATATCCCAAATAGTGAAAAAAAGATGAATTTAATCGTGTGTATTGAAAAATATTGTTTATTTTTGTCGGATAGAAAGTGTAACCTTGCAAAATATATACAAATACGATAATGGACAGAGAAAAAAATCAAGATTTTAAAGGTGCTGAGCTGCTCGAAGTGAAGAAGAGCGCACAGGCTAATTTGGAGCAGAACCGTACGACATGGTTGTTATTGGGCTTCATCTTTGCACTTACAACCTTGTTTGCCGGTCTTGAAATTACAGAGCATCAGGCCGATGAGGAAAAACCGGCTGCTAAAAGAAGCACTAAAGAGGACATCATTGTTGTAGTAGAGGAAATTCCTCCTTTGGTTATTGAAAAGAAGGTAGTTCCACCTCCACCACAGGCAAAGAAGATTGTCGATGTTATCAAGGTCGTTGAAGAGGATGTAGAAATCGAGGAGGAAGAGCTCGTTTCTGTTCAGGATATGAGTGAGTATGCCGATGTCGAGGAGACAGATTTCGTCTATGTGGAAGAGGAAGTTGAGGAGGAGCAGATCTTCGATGTTGCAGAGGAGAGACCTCAGTTCCCCGGTGGTGACCAAGCGTTGATGAAGTTCCTTCGTGACAATATCAAGTATCCACGCGTGTCACGCGACAACAACTCTCAGGGTAGAGCTCTTTTGAAGTTTACAGTTAATTCCGATGGTTCTATTCAGGATGTTGAGGTTATGAGATCAACGGGTGATATCTATCTTGACAAGGAGGCTGTCCGCGTCGTAGAGGCGATGCCAAAATGGACTCCGGGTCGTCAGTCGGGTAAGGCTGTGCGTGTTAAGTTTGTATTGCCGGTGAACTTCCGTTTGCAGTAAAATTTGATAACAATATAAAAAAGAGGCTGCGCATGCAGCCTCTTTTTTTAGTAATTTACGATAATATGTATAATTGGACCAATTTAAGGGATATTGTCAATGAGTTTATAGATAAACTTGAGTTTGAGCGTGAACCTCGGGAATTGTATGCACCTGTGCGCTATACTTTAGAGCAGAGCGGAAAGCGTGTGCGTCCGGTGCTGTTCCTATTGGCATATAATATGTATAAGGAATGTGTGCGCGAGGCGTTGTATCCGGCTGTAGCTGTGGAGACATATCATAACTACACGCTCATTCACGATGATGTTATGGACAGGGCTGTGATACGCCGTGGCAAGCCGACAGTCTGCGCAAAGTGGGGCGACACTGCAGCAATTCTTTCGGGTGATACTATGCTTGTCTTGGCCTATGAATTCCTTTCGCATGTCCCTGCCGACAAATTGCCTGCCATGCTTTCACTCTTCACCGAGACTGCCAAGGAAATTGGTGATGGCCAGCAGTATGACCTTGATTTCGAGAAGCGTGATGATGTGACAGAGGACGAGTACATGGAAATGATACGACTCAAGACATCTGTACTTCTTGCTGCATCATTGAAGTTGGGTGCTATTTTGGCTGGTGCCGGAGAGGGGGACCTCGAGAATTTATATAAATATGGCGAGACTATGGGACTTGCCTTCCAGTTACAGGATGACTTGCTTGATGTATATGCCGATGAAAAACTCTTCGGCAAGAAGATTGGTGGTGATATCTGTTGCAACAAGAAGACTTTTCTTTTGATAACTGCAATGAACCTTGCTACGCCCGAGCAACTTGCCCGGATGAAGGAGTGGATGGAGAAAGAGGATTTCGATGCCCGAGAGAAAATAGCATGGTTTACTGCATTATATAATGAACTTGGTGTCAAGGAGGCCTGCGAAAAACGAATCCATGAACTCTTTGCCAAGTGTGATGCATATATGGATGGCATATCGGTTGCAGAGGAAAAAAAGGTCGCTCTTAAGGAGTTTGCCAATACAATTCTGAATCGTAATCTATAATAATATATATAATAAGGATGCCTTATCGTCGTTTGCCTAAAACAGATCAAGCCCGAATACGCGCATTGAAAGCGGCAGTGGATAGCAGTGTCAAAGGTGGAGTATTTACAAAAGTGCTCACCCATGATACATATCACCGTGCTAAGGAACTTCTTGAAAGCTTTTCGCGTGAAGTCTCTGCATACAAGCGCTGTGTTACGGAACAGTCTTCTAAAAAAGGCAATGAGCAGTATGATGCAGCACTCAAGAAGGCAAGGATGTATGTATCTCACTTTATTCAAGTGCTGAGCATGTCCATTATGCGTGGTGAGATTGCTCGTGGCAAACGCTCTTATTACGGTTTGCCCGAGAATGAGGATACTGTCCCCAATCTTTTTTCAGAGGCGTCTGTGTTGGAGTGGGGGCAAAGGGTTATTGCCGGAGAGCAACGCCGCCAGTCCGAGGGTGGCATACCGATATATAATCCGACAATGGGACGCGTGTCTGTTGTCTTTGAGATATTCAAGGAGATGTACGACAGGCAGCACATGCTGCAGAGTCGTACAACAGAAGCACTTGCAAATATCTCTAATATGCGTCACAAAGTTGATGAATTGATATTCGAGGTTTGGAGCGAAGTTGAAGCTGCCTTTGCGTCGCTAAGTGGTGATACGCGTATAAAGCGTTGTTCTGAATATGGTGTGATTTATTATTATCGACCCGATAGGGCTGCAAAAAAAAGAATGGCTGATGGCTTGCACATTGATATTCAACTGCATCTTTTAACTCCTTAACCAATCCGCATCTTCTTAGTCGGATCTCTTTTGCTTGTCTTAA
>JAFNWA010000165.1 GCA_017383665.1 Bacteroidaceae bacterium
ACTGTGAATACGAACAGCCACTTGACATCCGACAATAGATAGTCCGGTATATTAAGGATATGTGGCAGATAGCATATTGTAATGATTGACAATACTGTGAATATCGCAGAGAGAACGATATTAGCAAGAAATACCGAGTTGAAATAATAACTTGCTCCATCATAATCGTCTTTATACAGTCTCATGGTTATGAAACGTCCGGCCATTGAACCTACTGCTGTGGTTATAATGGATGTATAACCAATCATGTTGTTTATGAGTGGAATGAATCCGTACGCTTCGCGTCCGATATTGTTGACAATATACGGAGTAAGGAAGAATGATATTCCCAAGTTAATGACAAACAACAAGATGTTGAATATCATATTTCTTGCTAATTGTTTATTATCTCCCATTCTTGATTTTTTATCTTGCTTTATAATTTCTTGAACACCTTCATCACTCCTCTTGCAATCAATGCAAGGAAACGCACGACCGGGTTTTCGTTGTTGAACAATATGCGCTCGGCAGCCGGTAATTTGTAGTCATATTGCTCCATGTCGCTCTTTAGCTCTTGATAGAATGCTGTCTCTTTCATTCCCTTGACCTTGCATCTCTTGCCCCAGAATCTTTTGAAACTCTTCAAGCGGTTCTTGATGGTGAACTGGAAATACTTGCTCTTTTCTTCACTTGGGATTGATGCGGCAAGTTGTTCCTGGTACAATTGCTCATATTCCGGTGTGCTCTTGAAGGAGACTGTTATGCTGGTGTCGTTCTTCCTGTAATAGTATATCCCGGGTTTATTGATTATGGCAATGTGCCCCTTCTTGCTGTTGAACGCAAGCCTGATGTTCATGATCATGTCTTCACCCACAACGATGTTGCGAGGAATATCAAATGCTTGTGCATTGAAGAGGATTCTTCTATACAATTTGCTGCATGGGCCGGGATCTACGCTTCCTTTACCACCGACAAACAGGCTTTCGAGGTACTTCTCTTTGGAGATTGTAGGGCTGTTTATGTTGAAGTCATTGATTACAATGTCTATGTCGTTGCTTGCAGCATTGTTCAGTACTTCAAGGTATTCAGCAGTTATTGTATCATCGCTATCTACAAATGTGATGAACTCGCAATCAGTTGCCTCCTCTACTCCTCGTGCTCTTGCTTGTGTTACACCGGCATTCTCTTGGTGAATGACTGTAATGCGAGGGTCTTTATTTGCGTATTCATCGCATATTTCCCCTGCACCGTCGGGCGTGCCGTCATTGACAAGTATAATACGGAAATTTGTGTATGTCTGGGCAAGAATGCTCTCAATACATTCGGCAATATATTTTTCGGCTTTATATACCGGTACAATAACTGCAATTCTATTGTTCATGGTTGTGTTACTATGTCAGTTTTGTAGCTGCTTCCTGGCGTGTCTCTTTTTACGCTGTTTCCTGATGACGCTCAGTACAAGTCGTTTAAGGGGATTTGTGGTTGTCAGCAGTGAATATTCCAGTTTCCCTATGGGGTAGTTGTACTTTTCTATGTCGCGGAGCAGTATTTTGTGTATTTCAGTGCCATACCAGCGTGGTCTTTTGTGTGAATAGCCGTAGTTGCCTTCCCACTTCTTCAGGAGGCGTTCGATAATGCACTTGTTTTGTGCTTCCATGAAATCCTCAATGCATGAATAGAAAAGGTATTCGTGCTGTGCCGTGTCTTTGAAATTGCGGCTTATATTCTCCGGGTGCATGTTGTAATTATAGACGCTTGTGTGAATGACAGCAAGGTCATTCTTGCATTTGCCCGAAAGTCGCATGTTCATTATCATGTCCTCGCCCATGACAATCTCGCGTGGTATGTCAAATGTTGAATGGTCGAACAGTTCCCTGCGGAAGAGTTTGCCCCATGGAGCGCTGGCTACCTTTTCCTTGAACATTAGTTCCTGGAATTTTACAGCAGGGAGCCTGTCTGTTTCAATTCGGGGAAAGAAATCGAGGACTGTGTCGGTGAAAACGAACTCTATGTCACTTTTCATCGCTTGATGCAGTGTTTGCAGTGCGCTTTTTGGCAATGTGTCGTCGCTATCAACGAATGTGATGAATTCGCAGTCATCGGCTTCCTCTACGCCGCGAGCGCGTGCGCGGGTTACACCGGCATTCTGTTGGTGAATGACAGTAATGCGAGGGTCTTTTTTTGCGTATTCATCGCATATTTTCCCTGCTCCGTCGGGCGTTCCGTCATCAACCAGTATAAGAAGGAACTTCGTGTATGTCTGCGCCAGAATGCTTTCAATGCACTCTGCGATATATTTCTCAACCTTGTAGACGGGTACTATTACGCCGATGAGTCCTTTGGTCATATGAAACTGAAAAGTTAAATTAGATTCTACTAGAATTCTATTTTCTCAAATGGTTTGTTGTATATCTTTGATGCTGCTAGCGGGTATCCGCTGCTGTACATTTGTCCTGTGCGCATGAGATAAATCTTCTCGGCATTCGCTATCATGAAGAAATCGAGGAATGTCTTTTCGTATGCGCTATACTCGTCGCTGTTGTTTTTGCCATCTATATGTGTGATGTTTCCCGGTATGGTGTAGACATAATCCAGTTCTGATGCTCTTTGCAGGAATGTGCTGCTGTCAGAATTCACAAGAATACGCTTGCCCGGGTTGTTTGCGTGCAGCTTTTCTATCTGTTCTATGTTCCTTGCTATCAATGTCTCTTTCTCTTTATCGGTCAATGTGTCCTGCATTACAACAGTTTCGTTAAAGTCGCAGAGAAGGTTCATGAAGCGGAAAGATGTACTTATGTAATCTGTCCCAAGAATCTCTTTCTGTTTGTCTATGCTTGCTTGCAAGCGAGGTGATAGACGGAACAGTTCGTTGAAAAGAGTAGAATAGTCGCCATCATAGGCAAATATGGCATTGGTCCTGATGTGGAATTCCTTGTATCTTTTCTTGAACTCTTTTCTAAACCACTGCTTCTGTCTCTTGGCCTCGTATGCGCTACCTGTTTTTGTGTCAATGTAACAAATGTCTGTTACATTGGTGTTGTAATTAAGGTCTTTCCTTTCGATTGTCCAATCAACCTTGTTTGGTACAAGATAGGAACTCAGCTCAAAAGGACTGTTGAATATAATCTTGAGCTCAATATCCAGTTCTTTGCAAACTTCATAAACAGATACAATGCCTCTTAGACGGTCGGCAAGGCCACCGTTCTTGATTTTTCCGTCATAGATGCACACTGCTCTTTTTTTCTTGTTGGGTTTTATTGGAGCTTTTGTAGAGTATTCTTCAATGGGGGCAATCTTGCCCTC
>JAFNWA010000166.1 GCA_017383665.1 Bacteroidaceae bacterium
AAGGAAAGACAATCCACAATGTTGTCCTTGCCTATCTCAGTATTATCGAGTGCGGCAATGGCCATTTCATTTATTTCATCGTTCATACAGGCCGTTGTCTTGTATGTTATGACATTCTTCTTGCCATCAAAAGAGTAAGAGAATGGAGATGGTGCCTTTTCGCCAAAATTATTATATTCGTTTGTACGGAAAAGAGGTTCCCATTTTCGCGGTTTACCCTGCACAGCCTTGTTCATGTCGGCAGCCCATGCCGGATACAGTCCATAATATGAAGAACTGCTCCAATAGCCGGCCATATTATTCTTCCACAAAACGACATCGGCGGCATGGCCACCGGCAAGCACTGCTGCATCGCCATCAGGTGCTATGGCACATACAATAGCATTGCCTCGAGTAGAGCGCTTTATTTCATCGGTTATAGTGAGCGCCTTGAGCGAAGCCGGAGAGAAAGCCTCATTTGAATACACACCTTTGCAACTCTTGTCCTCTACACAGTTCACGACGCGCAGAGACTTACGGTCGAGCCAACGCTCGGCAACTATTCCGTTCACATAAGGGTTCGTACCTGTAGATAGTGTTGCTACAGCCGTAGCTCTGTCGATGTTGTCAAATGCATAATATACATTCTCATATACCTTTCCGCCCGAAAGCAGACGCTTGAAACCACCATCGCAATAAAGTTCCTCAAATTCATAAAGAAAATCTGTTCGCAACTGATCCACTACAATATTCAAATAGAGTTTGGGAGCGACATCGCTACGCTGAGCAAACAGTGATGAGACACAGCACAAAAGTGCGATTATACAATATTTAATTCGCATATTTTATCCTTATAAAGATGAAACAAAGAACGCACCAGCAATGCTGTTGCAAAGAAATATACAGGTATTGGGTATATCTGCAGGCAGAATATGGCCGTCAGCAGGAACATTGCAACAAGCGCAATCTGCACCCGGAAGATTTTCATAGACTTATGTCTTCTTATATGGCACACAACAAACGGCAGTAGTACAAGAACCAATGGATTGAGCAACAACAGCAACCAATTGTTGCCAACAGCCGGATGCTGCGAGAACAGAGCCATAAAAAGTAACAACAAACCGGGTAATCCTTGTAGAAGCATCAGCGCCACATCCACTCCCCAATAGGTCTTTCGACTGCGCAGTTCGCACAACATTACAATAAATGTGCCAAGCAACAAAAGCAAAGATGCGTTGAATGGAGTAAAATTATTGCGTGCGACTGTCCTCTTTCCACTCTCCTTGAGCAGGATATTCTTCTCGGCAACCATTTTTCTTTCCGTCCCGTCGGGCCCGAGAATGTATGCACAGTCAAGGTCCTTCAGGAAATTGCCCGGCAGGAACTGCATGGCCTCACGCGATGGAGTCTTGTCCACATCCGCTCCCAACAACAGATTTATTCCGAACGCATACCAAGGGTTACCCTCTGCCGGAACATTCAAGGCTTCACGATAACTTACAGCAGGCTCTGCATTACCCTTATAAATCACCGTTCCATTACCCTTCAGAGCCTCGAGTATTATATCCCGCACCTTGGTCGTGCAGTTGTTATCCAGATATCTGTAACGGTAAACCCTGTTTTTGGGGTTTATATTCTCACGAAGCAACATAAACAATGTAGTGGCCTCAGCATCAGTCAAATCAAGAACCTGCTCAACAATGCCCGAACCACGCAACTCATACTCACGCACAAAGTCGCTATAATATGTACAGCCAACCCAATAGTCGGTTTCTCCAAGCACAAAACGCCAAGTAAAATTGGGAGTATTGAAATCGAAGAGTCCATAGTTGAACACCAAATCCTCACCGGTTGAAGTATTGAGGCAGCGCAAGGCAGTGTGGCCATATAGCGAATAGACCTCTTCCCCCGGCGAGCAGGTGAGTACGCTCACCTTTACCTCGGCACGCGCGGTACTCACTAATGACAGGCAGAGAAAGCAGAACAAAAGGAACCGTCTGATTTTATCCATAAATATATGTTTATCTTAAATATACTGCAAAGATAGTGAAAGGAGGGAGAGAAGAGCAAAGTTTACTTTGATTATTTCGGGAATCACATACAAAATATTATAATCACACAAAAAGCCACACATCAGCAGACCAAATGCAATATATTTAAAAGGATTGTTCAAAAATATGAATTATTTGCAGTATCTTTGCAGACAATTTAACAAAAAGGATTTGAATCTCATTATTGACATAGGGAACAACAGTGCAAAGTTTTTTCTTTTCAACGGAGAGCAGCTTGTACTCCATTCAAGAAGAAGCAACACATCATTCGACATTATTGGCGAGTGGAACAGCCAGTATGAGATTGAAAAGGTGATTATTTCATCGGTTATAGCCGACACGCCTGCATTGAGAGCTCAAATATCGGATTTGACATGTCCGGTCATCAAGTTCGACAACAGCCTGCCATTACCGATAGAGATAAAATACAGGACACCTCACACACTGGGTAGTGACAGGCTTGCAGCAGTCATCGGGGCATGGCACGAGGCACCTGGGCGCAACATAATTGTAATAGATGCCGGGAGCGCGATAACAATTGATTTCATCGACAGGAACGGCAACTTTTTAGGCGGCAATATTGCACCAGGAATAAAGATGCGCCTTAAGGCTCTGCATAGTTTTACTGCCCTGCTACCTATGGTTGAGAAAGAGGGAGATACACCCTCCATCGGTTATGACACCGAAACCGCCATAAGAAGTGGTGTCATAAATGGCATTTGCCACGAA
>JAFNWA010000167.1 GCA_017383665.1 Bacteroidaceae bacterium
CATGTTTATGTATGCCACAGAGACATATACCTATTATGAGCATTACACGCTGCCCGATATTTTGCCTTGGGAGAAGGTGTATGCCGACCCGGGGCAGATGTGGGGACCGGCTCACGAGATTGGCCATGTGAACCAGAATGCAATCAACATTGTATCTTGTACCGAGGCTACCAATAACCTGTTTGCCAATGCACAGATTTTCCGCACCGGAAAGACAACCACACGCGGAAATGGTTTGAGTGTGTGCCGCGAGGATTTCAGCAACAGGACTCCGTTCCCGTTGCGTGGTGCAGATATTATAGCAAAGTCGAGAATGTTCTTCCAGTTATATCTCTATTTCCATGCAGCCGGCAAGGATACTACATTCTGGCCAAGAGTTTTCGAGGCTCTGCGTAAGAATCCGCTCGACAAGGGACCCAAGGACCGCAATTGGACATCGCTGACACAGGCAAAGGACGACCAGTTGAGGTTTGCCGAGGTGTGCTGCGAGGTTGCGCAGATGGACCTCAGCGAGTTCTTTGAGGTTTGGGGTATGTTTGAACCCATGACAGATGCAGGTGTGGGCGATTATGAAAACTTTATCGTGAACCTTACCAAGGAGGAGGCCGAGGCAAGCCGTGCACGCATGCAGCGTTATGAGAAGAAAGGAGGACACCTCATATTCATTGAGGACCGCATAAAGCCATCGCCAAGAACAGACGGTGTTGAAGGAAACAGACTCGACTTCAACGAGGAGTTTGCCATTGGCAAGATGGGCAGCACCGGACAGTGGAACGACTACATAGACGAGAGCGTTAAGGCGCAGGGGTATTATTTCTCAAGAAAGCAGAATATCATTTCCATTATTGCGGATAAAGATGCAAAAGGTGCTTTGGGATTCAAGTTATACAATGCAGAAACCGGTGAATTGCTCGACTTCAACAATGAATATAAACTGACAGTGCCCGTTGCCCACTCAAAATCGCCATTGAGAGTGGTTGTTACACAGGCCGACGGCACAGACCAGGAGCTACCGAATGCTGCAGAAAGTGATAACGAGGAGATGCTGATAGAGACGCTGGACGGATTGCTGACAACTGTAAACAATTTCTTCTTGACCAAAAGTACTAAAACCGGTAAGGAGATTGGATACTTCCATGACAGTGCCTTGACTGATATAAAGATTTTCTATAATGAAGCTAAAAGTGCTGTTGACAACAAGGATACAAGCAAACACAGCTACAAGGAGTGGATTGCTCTGTTGGAGAATGAGACTGAGAGATTGAGGAAAGACCCCACAGCACGCGTATATCTGAAAGAACTTGATGTGTACACACTTGCCAACTTTGACAAAAAAACAAACTATTTATGCTATGACAGATACGGTTTGACAACCAATTCGAAGAGCGTGGTGCCAAACACTGCACAAGAGAAGCTTTGGATGTTCGAAAGCACAGGTGTAGCGCATCACTATTACATCAAGAACAAGAATGGGTTGTATATAAACGATATAACAAGCATTGGAACATCTTGCAGCGGCACAAGCAAAGACGAGGCTTTGGTTTTCAAAGCCAACTATCTTGAAAATGCTACGGTTTACTTTACAACCGCGGATGGCAAGACATACCTGACAATGAACCCTGGTGGCGATTACAACATCATTGGCAGCAGCTCGCTCATAAATGCCTCTACATGGGTAATACGCACCGTTGAGTTCAACAACACTGCAATTGAGGAGGTGGAGATTGAAAACGAAGAGGATGGAACCATCTACGACTTGACAGGAAGAAAGGTGGACATCCCCGGAAAGGGTATCTACATCATTGATGGCAAGAAGGTCATTATAAGATAATGGAGCAAAGAGCCTGAAAAGGAATTTGCATAAAACATAAACCGCAGCGATGTCTCGCTGCGGTTTATGTTTTATGTGGTTTGAACTATCATTCCTTGGGGGCGAGGAAACGATAAAGATTGCATCCAATAAAGTTTCCTATCACAAGACAGGGATAAAGCGCTACAATCTCCCATAAATGCTCACCGGTGCGAGAAAGTGGTGCTGCCATGTAGTAGAACGCATCGGCCAAACAGTGTGGAAAACCGCAATAAATGAAGAGAGGCACACCAAAAAGCAGTGCCAATGGTTTTCCCTCACGGGCGAATGTTACGACTGTTGTCATGATGAAACCGCAACCGATTGCAAGTGCACCGGCCTTCAACGGGCCAGGGGTAAGGCGAGTGTCAAGTATGTGCAGAGCCTGTGCCTGCGCTTGTTCCAAACCCGAAATTGGCAAACAGCGCAACAGAAGCGCAACAAGCATACAGCCTGTGATATTGCCCAAAAGGATAAAGAGAAGTTCTGCAATGGCCCTAAAGAAACGGCAACTTCCATCCTCTTTACGCAAGGATACAAAACCGGCTGTTCCTGTGTAAAGTTTCAACTTGTAATTGACCACGGTCAAAAGGCCGAATGAGAAAAGCACAGCGCCAAGAATCTCAAGTCCCTTGCTGCGACATGCCAAATATCCCCAACCGGCAATGCCGACAGCGATTCCCGAAAGGATTGATGAACGGAATGTGTTTGCTGACAAACTGTAAGTAGTACTCATATTTTATTTGTTTTATTATCAAAATCAGTTTAGACGACCTGCACCTGCAATCATGTTGCGCACTGTATCGTTGAAGAGACGCTCTTGCATGAGCTGTTCAAGCGAAATGTGCATGCGGTAGTTCCAGCAGTGGTCGCGGTTGGACGGCACATTGATGCGCTCATCATCGGGGTTGTCACGGCGCAGACGCTCGTCCATTGCCATCCAGTCCTGCCAAGCGAACAGTGCGAACGCCGACGGCGAAGCAAGGTGCTGCGACAATATAGCATGAGCCACACGGCCGTCCATTTCAAGCGGTGCCTTGCCGTCGAAGCCGAGCATGCAGTTATAGAACTGCTGGGACATGGTCTCGTCCTCGCGCCACCAACCACGAAGCGTGCTCATGTCGTGGGTTGAGGGGGTTGCAACCGAGAGATAGGGGTATCGTGCAGGGTTTGCAAATGTCTCGCCATAGAGCTTTGGCATTCGCTGTATCTCGAGCGAGAGAACCTGAAGGTTTTTCATAACCCAGGGCACACAGGCCGGAATCATTCCCAAATCCTCGCCACAGGCTGTCATTGGTGTGGAGAGGAGCAACGGAGTGAGCTTGCGTGTTCCCTCGCGGAACCAGAACATTGTGTGGCGGTTATAGAAATAGTCCTCGTAAAGGTGGTCGTATGCCACGCGGTCACTCTGGGAGAGTTGTACATAGGCCTCGGTCTCATATCCAAGGATACGGGGCACAAAGAGCTGCGGGTTGTTGAGGTCGCGCATAAAGAGTACCTTGCCATAGATTGCAAGGAGTGCATCCTTCATTGCCTGAGGCAGTTTTGGAGTGCGCTCGTATATGTAATAGGCCAACAGGTTGGCATTCTCCATCTCGGGTTTGAAACGGTAGGTGCCATCACTGTTTGCATCAAGGAAGGCATCAACAACCAGCTTTACCTTGCGTGGGAAGTGTTTCTTGAGCAATGCATCGTCGATATATGGAACGGTATGCAGTTCCTCATTGAAAGCGAAGCCCGACATTGTTATCTCATCGACTGTAAGCGGACGGTTGGGTGAGAAACTGCCTGAGAGGCCGCTCTTTGCTGTGCGCGGTATCTCCCAGATGCGGAAGAAGCCCAATATGTGGTCAATGCGGTAGGCATCGAAGAAACATGACATGTATTGCAGACGGCGACGCCACCAAGCATATCCATCGGCAGCCATGACCTGCCAGTTGTATGTGGGGAAACCCCAGTTCTGCCCGTCGGCAGCAAACATATCGGGCGGTGCACCTGCTGACACGCAGAGGTTGAACTGCTCGCTGTCGCACCACACATCGACGCCATTGGGAGCAACGCCAATGGGGATGTCTCCTTTGAGGGCTACGCCACGGCTATTGGCGTAGTTGTGGGCTGCCGACAACTGGGTGAACAACAGGTACTGCACATAACTGTAGAAACGCATCTCGTGAACGGCATCGGGATACTCGGTGGTGACACGCTCGGCAGTTGTGCTGTCGTAACGGGAATACTCACCCCAGTCCCAGATGTTGCTATGCAGACGGGAGGAGAGGAAGCGGAATAGTGTATATGGCTTGAGCCAACGCTCCTGCTCCTTTTCAAAAGCCTGATAGCCCTCGCTTGCAAGCACATCGGCACCAACCTCGTCAAAGAGTTCGCGCAGATAATTTATTTTCAGGCGGTATGCCTTTGAATAGTTGACAACAGGCAGGGCATTGAGTGCCTCACGCTCTTTCTGGTAGTAGGCATTGCGACGAGGCTTTGAGAGCTGTGGAAGCTCTGACATATCGGCATATATGGGGTTCAAGGCGAAGACCGAAACGCAGTTGTAGGGGTAGGAATCCTCGTTACCGCCATGGACTGTGGTATCGTTTACCGGCAAAAGTTGCAGTATCTTCTGCCCTGTAGAGACAAGCCAATCGGTCATCAATTTAATATCGCCGAAATCACCTATACCCCACCCGTGAGCCGAACGCAAGGAGAAGAGCGGAATTACCGTTCCTGCCAGACGCAGTGAGGGGGCATCGAATGTGAGGGCATCGAGCTGATAGAAATAGTTGGTCGAGGGCTCGAAATCGGGCAACAGTATGTGGCGGTTGTCGCCATCTTCCCAACGCACTGCTCCATTCTCGTCAACAGCAATGAATTTATAGTAGAGACTGCCTCGCCACAGTGTGGAGACATCGAATGTCACGCTCCAACGGTTGGGCACACGCTGCTGCATGGGCAAGGCCTTTGCCGGTTCCCATGAACCAAGTACATCGGCATCGCCTACAAGGTGCAGACGCTCACCGCTACGCAAACCGGTAACATAGACCGAGAATGTGACACTTCGGTTGTACCAGTTCACCGATGGCTCGTCCAACTTTGTCACTTGCTTGTCAAAGAAACGGAAGAGGTTAGTGCGGGTGTAGTAGCCTGCCGGGGAGTCGAGCCACATGTCGTGTACAATATAGTTGCGGTTGACACAGTTGAAACGCAGGGCGTGGGGTGTTCCAGCCCACTCGGAACAGAGAATTGTCTCTCCCTGACGGAGTTCATATCCGTAATTTATACAGGAATAGTTCTCGGAGACTTCGAGAGTACATTGCCACCACCCTTTCTGCACCTCGCGCAAGGGACGGACAAGCTCGATTTCGCCACCGTTATCAGCCATGATACAACGAAGACACAGCGTTGCACTGTCACTGACATTGTAGCGTATATTGAATTCTAAAAAATGCATCTTTTATAATTTATATATCCACGCGAAAATACAAAAAAAACTTAAATTGACAATGAGTGGGAATACATAGAGTAGCAAAAAGAGGAAAATATCATCATTCGCCCTTGCCGTTTGTGATAATTGGGTTATTTTTGCAAAAATTTTGACAAACGAAGGAAAACCGTTCCAAAAACACCCTCAATTCACCAATGATTGAGCTGACGGGAAAGGGACAAGATGTTTTCAAAAGAGTGCATGAAAAATACTTTTTATTACATAA
>JAFNWA010000168.1 GCA_017383665.1 Bacteroidaceae bacterium
TCAATTACATTTGTCATATATTGTGTTTTTTTGACTTCCAGGTGTGCAACAACTCCAATCAGAGTCCTTTTGCGTGTACTTAACCGCGAAGATAGTAAATAAAAATGAAATTTTGAAAAATATCGGTGAATATAAAAAGCCTTCGCTTGTGGCGAAGGCTTTTGGCTGTTATAAACAGTGTCTCTTTTTAGATTTCTGCAATAACTTCAACCTCAACAAGAACATTCTTTGGGAGTGTCTTCACTGCCACGCAAGAGCGTGCAGGCTTGCTTGTGAAGTACTCGGCATATACTGCATTGAACGCAGCAAAGTCGGCCATGTCGCTAAGGAAGCATGTTGTCTTTACAACCTTCTCAAATGATGTGCCTGCCTCGGCAAGAACTGCAGAGAGGTTCTTCATTACCTGTGTTGCCTGGTCTGTGATGCCCTCGGCCTCAACATTGCCTGTTGCAGGGTTGATGGGTATCTGACCCGATGTGAACAACATGTTACCACAGATGATGGCCTGTGAGTATGGGCCGATAGCCTCAGGAGCATTGCTTGTATAAACTTTCTTCAACATAGTTATTTTGTTTTTAAGTGGTTAATCCATTATTTTGAAACCGGCCTTGGTCAACGCAGTCTTGATATTGTTGATGTGCTCGAAGTTGCGTGTTTCAAGGTCTATGCGTATCCAGCAGCCTGTTACACCGGTATTGGCATTTGTGCGCTCGTGGTGCACACCAATGACATTACCGCCAAGGTCGGCGATAATCTTTGACACCTGTACCAACTGTCCGGGCTTGTCAAGGAGCTCAACCTTGAGCAGCGCCGAACGGCCCGATGTGAATAGACCACGCTTGATTACACGGTCAAGGATATTCACATCGATGTTACCACCCGATACAACGCAGATTGTGTTTTTGCCCTCGACGGGAATTTTGTCGAACATTACTGCCGCTGCTGCAACAGCACCTGCACCCTCGGTGATAATCTTCTGGTGCTCAAGCATTGAGAGGATAGCCGATGAAACCTCGTCGTCAGTTACGGTTACAATACCATCGACATACTTGCTGCAGAAGTCGAATGTGTTCTCGCCTGGCTGCTTAACAGCAATACCATCGGCAATTGTTGAAACAGAGTCGAGACGCTCAATCTGCTTGTGCTCAACAGAGTTCTTCATGCTTGGAGCACCGGCAGCCTGTACACCATATACCTTGATATTGGGGTTCAGTGACTTGAGAGCGAATGCAACACCCGATATGAGGCCGCCACCACCAATGGGAACAACAACAACCTCAACATCCTTCATCTGGTCAATGAGTTCAAGACCAATTGTTCCCTGACCGGCGATTACATCAATGTCGTCGAATGGGTGGATGAATGTGTAACCCATCTCGTCACGCAACTCAATTGCACGCTTGTAAGCATCGTCATATACACCCTCTACAAGGCAAATCTCGGCACCATAGCCTCTTGTAGCCTCTACCTTTGAGATAGGAGCACAGTCGGGCAAGCAGATTGTTGACTTGATACCGTTCTTTGTTGCAGCCAACGCAACGCCCTGAGCGTGGTTACCGGCAGAGCAGGCGATAACGCCCTTTGCCTTCTCCTCGGCCGAGAGCTGTGAAATCTTGTAGTACGAACCTCGAACCTTGAACGAACCTGTCAACTGCAAGTTCTCGGGCTTGAGGAAGATATTGCCTTTCTTGTTCAAATAGGGAGCCGGAATGAGCTCTGTGCGACGTATCACATCCTTGAGGACATACGATGCGTGATAGATTTTGTCGAGTGTAAGCATTTTATTATTGTTTAA
>JAFNWA010000169.1 GCA_017383665.1 Bacteroidaceae bacterium
ATGAGGAAACCATAGAGGCGGCTGTTTGCGTTAAGCTTCTTTACACCGTCGAACAGACCTGCGATGACATTGTGACCACCGGGAGCCTGGCCGCCTGAAAGGATAACACCTACATTGATTGCAGGGTATTCCTGAGCCTCGCCGCCCTTTTCAAATGTAACGATAGGTAAACCGTATGTGTTGGGGAACATGGCTTTGATGGCCTCCTGGTCTGCTACTGATTCAGTTGCAGCACCCTCACACAATTTTACAGTCCCGGTCAAAGCCTGGGGAAGTTTTGGCTGATAAGCAGCCCTTGCTTTCTGCAATGCGCTAATTTTCATATTTCTTAAAATTTTATAGGGAATTCTAATTCTTGGCAAATTTCGCTTTTTTTTATGAATTTTAAAAGAGCTTTTCTCTTTTTTATCCATTATAAATCAAAATATGTTGTTTTTGCCTAAGGCTGTTGTTTATCTCGGTGAAAAACGCTATCTTTACAATCAGATATTTCCTTTGAGGAAATTATTTTATAAATAAGCTAAACCGAATTATTATGGCAAGTAGAAAGAATTTAAAGAAGGTGATTACATTTGTTGTTGACGAGTTGGCAACCGAGGCATTTCTGCTCTCTTACGATGCGCAGGGCAATACCGAGGCTTGGGTAGCATTGTTCAACAAGATTTTCAGTCTCAATAACGAGTATATAGCACGCGTGAACCATGTTGAACCGGGTATGCCTGCAAAGAAATATTTCAATGCTCTCTGCGACTCGTTTAATGCTGATGCCAAAGCGTTGCTTGGCGAAATCAGCGCTCTCTCAGGCAAGTAATTCCCTGTAACAATTATGCCAAGGCGTTTATTAGCAATACTTTTTTGCTTCTTTGGAATATTGGTTTTGTCGGCACAAGGTGTCGACAAAACTGTTTCACGCGCCTTGGCTGAGTATTTCAAGAACTATAAATCGGACAGAACCCAACTCAAATATTCCGCGATTGACAAACGCAAGAATAACATCGTGGTGAACCACAAGGCCAAGAAGGTGACAATATATGTCAATGAGGCTTTTGCGGGTCAGGCCTTTACAACGGATGTCATAACCCAAATATACAAGGATATACGCTCGATACTGCCGCGTAAATTTAGAAAATACAGTGTTGATGTCGTTTATGATGGCCGCACTATTGAAGAACGCGTGCCTAATATAATCCGTCGTGGAAAACCTGATAAATCAAGGCTCTGGGGTGATGTGGATTACGACGGTGCTCCATGGGTAAAGGATGTTAGCCGTCCATTTGATATCCCGTCTGGACTTGCAGGTCGTCATCTTGCTCTTTGGCAGAGCCACGGTTATTACTATAATCGGGAACTGGATGTGTGGAAATGGCAGCGTCCGTTGCTTTATTGTACGGTAGAAGACCTTTTCACCCAGTCGATAGTGGTGCCGTTTCTCATGCCTATGCTTGAGAATGCTGGTGCTTTGGTTTACACCCCCCGTGAGCGTGATTGGCAATGCAACAGTGTTATTGTAGATAATGACAAGTGTACCAATAGCTCAAAATATGTGGAGCAGAATGGGCGTGACCGCAAGTGGAGCTCGAGGGAAGGGGGATATGCTCCTGAAAAGAGTGTATATAAAGATCTTGATGATCCTTTTTCCATGGGAACATCACGGGTCGTGGCGACAATGCAGAACAAGAAGCGTAATGCAAAGGCTGTTTGGCGTCCCGAAATCCCTGTAAGCGGTTATTATGCTGTATATGTCTCTTATGAAACTTTTGAGAATTCTGTACCGGATGCTGCCTATACTGTTATGCACAGTGGTGGTGAAACCGCTTTTCAGGTAAACCAGACAATGGGTGGCGGAACTTGGGTATATCTTGGAACTTTTCATTTCAATAAAGGGCGTGAAGAGTCGCAAGGGGTGACATTGACAAACTACAGTCGGCATGACGGTGTCGTGAGTGCCGATGCTGTGCGCTTCGGTGGCGGAATGGGTAATGTTGCCAGGGGTGTCAATGAACAGGTGAGCGGTATGCCTTCTTATCTTGAGGCTGCGCGCTATAATTTACAGACGAGCGGCTTCCCGTATGAGGTCTATTCGGTATATAATGGAGAGAATGATTATCGTGACGATGTCGTTTGTCGTCCCAATGCGGTGAATTATCTATCGGGCGGTTCGGTGTATAATCCCGATACAACGGGTCTCAATGTGCCTCTTGAACTCTCCTTTGGTTTCCATTCAGATGCAGGAGTGTTGCCGGGTAATGAGCTGATGGGTTCTTTGGGTGTTGTCACCACAGACTTTAATGGTGATACTCTTGGAACCGGACATTCGCGTCAGATGTCGCGCGACATTGCCTCTTTTCTGCTCAATAATGTGCAGGATGACATAACGGCACGCTATGGAACCCGTTGGCCTGTGCGCGGAATTCTTGATAGGAATTATGGAGAGACGCGAGTGCCATATATACCCTCTGTTATATTTGAATCGCTTTCACATCAGAACTTTATGGATATGGTACACGGGCATGATCCCGATTTTAAATTTACAATTGCCCGTGCTGTATATAAATCGCTTCTCAAACATTTGTGCTATCTGCATGATCGCGAATATGTAGTTCAGCCATTGCCTGTGAGCCATTTTTCAATGTCTATGCTTGAGGGTGGCGATAAGGTTGAACTTCGTTGGTGTGCTGTTGATGACCCGCTAGAGCCTACGGCATCTCCGGATAAGTATGTCGTTTACAGAAGTCTGAATGGCGCCGGATATGATAATGGAACAGTGATTCAGGGTACCTCATGCGTGATGCCGGTAGAAAAGGGTGTCCTGTATAGCTTTAAGGTTGTAGCATTGAATGATGGCGGTTGCAGTCTGCCTTCTGAAGAACTCTCTCTCTATCTTGCCAAAAATGAGAAGGGAAGAGTTCTGGTAGTAAATGGCTTTCATCGTATTAGTGGTCCCGAAGTTATTTCGACGGATGTAAGGGCTGGCTTTGATCTCGATTGTGACCCGGGCGTCCCGTATAAGTGTACACCGGAATATAGCGGTAAACAACTTGATTTTATGCGCGAAAATCTCAATTATGAGGATGGTCTTGGTTTGAGTGGGCGCGAGTATGAAGGGATGTTGGTGTCCGGCAACACATTCAATTATCCGCTTGTTCACGGCAAGGCGTTGGCCGATAATGGAATTAGTTTCTTGTCTTGTGGCAGCGAGGCTGTTATTGATGGTATAATAGATATGTCGGACTATACAGTTGTTGATCTCATACTTGGAGTTGAAAAGCAGGGCGGTAAAGGTTCCTTGTTGCATTATAATAGACCGTATAAAACATTCCCGGCCGGTCTGAAAGAGAAAGTGGAGGAGTTCTGTCGTCGTGGTGGCAACCTGTTTGTAAGCGGTGCCTTTATTGCCAGCGATATGCAGGGTGATGAGGCTGATAAACGCTTTATCCGCGAGGTGTTGCATTTTGATTATGGTGGCAGCATGGAGGATTTGAGTGATGATGTCATCAGTGGGTCGGGCTTGCGTTTTTCTATAGGCCGCAAGGTTAATGAGGGGTGCTATGCCGTTTCGCGTCCCGATGTGCTTGTACCGGTCGATGGTGCATTTGTCTCATTTATCTTCAGTGGCAGCAAAGAGAGTTCCGGAGTGGCATATTCCGGTAGTAAATATAAGGTTCTCTCCACAAGTTTCCCCTTTGAGACTGTGCAGGATGATTATCAGCGTTCAAAACTCATGGGTGCTGTCATGCGTTTTTTGATGAAGTAGGTTAAAAGTAAAGGCGATAATATAGATGTTGACCCAACATTTAGATGTCATGCTGAACGAACCAACGGTCAACTGCTCTATTGTTACTAAAGTAAATGTGTTACGGGATAGGCTTCAGGGGATATCTCAATGATATCAAACAAATAGCGGTGAACAGTTAACTGTTCACCGCTATTTGTTTGCAAACTTATTTCAACAGGCTTCAACCTGTACTGCAATTACTTCTTCTTGCCGTTGTACTCGTCTGAAACGGTCAACTTTGCACGTCCCTTTGCGCGACGAGCTGCCAATACGCGACGGCCATTCTTTGTAGCCATTCTCTCACGGAAACCGTGCTTGTTCTTTCTCTTTCTGTTAGAGGGTTGGAATGTTCTTTTCATCGTCTTATATGTTTTTTATATTGTTTATATTCGCTTTTTAGACTTTTTGCTTTTCAGCTTGCAAAATTACTATATTTTTTCATATTGGCAAAGTTTTCGCAAGGTATTTTTAAATTTTATGTTGTTGTTACTCGGTATTGCTCTCCTTCGCAAAAAAAGTGTTGCCAAAGATGTTATTCTCTAATGTTTTCTTTGTTATTTTTGTAACATGATACGAGAATCGGCATGTTGATATGTAAATTAAATGAGTGTTGAGTGTTGCCAATAAACAATAGTCTGTAAATCTGAATGAACATAATGGTGAAGAAAATGAAGATGATTCGTGTGGTTGTTATGCTTTTGCTTGCATTGCCGGTACTCCTTTCGGTTTTTGGTGGTGGCAAGTTTGTTGCATCAATGCTTGCTTCGCTTTTTGACATTAGTGTTGACGGAATGACAGATTCTTTCAGATTTCATGCCTGTATTGAATTGGTTGGAGCATCTTTTGCATCTGTCGCTTTCTTTATTCTTGCGCGGTATGCGGCTGACAGGGTGGTGCGTAGAGCTTTGTGGCTGTTAGTGCTGTCGGAGTTATATATGTTCTACTATTGGCTTGCTGCATTCCTCTCGCCAAGCAAGAATAGTGTTGAGGCAGAATTGTTGGGGAACTCGTTGCTGGTGCTTGTGGTGCTGGTGTGTTGTTATGCTTGGTCACTATTGTGGCGTAGCAATTCTCTTTCGAGGCGTGAGCGCACATGGATGCAGTTCCTTTTTATGCCATATATATTGAGCTTTGTCGCCTTTTTTGCTCCTATGTGGCAAAGATTTGTTCCAGAGAACAATAGCGTTTGTATGATGCCGGAGAATAATCCGGTCTATATTGCGGTTGCTATAGTGATGAATGTTCTGCGGGTGGTTGCCTTGTGGTTCTTTGTCAAATCCAGTCTTTTTGTTCCCGGACCGGAGAAACATGAGTGTGTTTATTGTGACACCTCGGCTCTCAACAGATGTGTGTTGGGCGTGCTGATTTCGGCATTCTTTGTTATAAATGGTTTGGCTTTTGTGTACAGGAATGTGCATCTGTTTTCAAATTTATGATATTGTGTTATGCGTCGGTGGATTTTATGGTTGAATGTGCTTGAAAAAAAATTGTGGGGGAGAGCTCTTAATGCCAATCCCTATTTCGCTTCATTGGTGGTCGCGCTTTCAATGTTTGCCGGTGCAGCGCTTTGTGATCGCGAAATGTTGCAGGCGATAGTACCTTCTTTTGCGGCTTTGAATGGAACGGCACTTGCTGGACTGCTCGTAATGCTGTGTGGCTTTGTTCTGTGCGAGAGTATTTGCGTGTGCAGGAATCTTGATGTAATAATTTTGAGAGCACTCATGGTGCAGTGCTTGTCTGTGCTTGCGGCTGTGGTTGGTTACCTGCTTGGGGTTTCATTGCTGCTGCTCTCTATTGCTTGGATTCTGGCTCTAGTCGCTGATATTTTCTTTACATTGAGGCGATAAAGCTGCTGTTTGAGGACTGTTTTACCCATTGTTCTATATTTTTTACATTTAATTTGCATAAATTCAATAATTAAATTGTATCTTTGGGGAGCGTGTATGCTCTGTAGGGCAATTGCAAAGGCTAATAATTAACTTTAATTTATAATAAAATGAAACCTACACTTTTTGTTTTGGCTGCAGGTATGGGCAGCCGTTATGGTGGTTTGAAACAGCTTGATGGTCTTGGCCCAAATGGTGAGACAATCATGGACTATTCAATCTATGATGCTATCCGTGGTGGATTCGGCAAGTTGGTATTTGTAATCCGTAAGGATTTTGAGCAGGATTTCCGTGACAAGGTTTTGAGCAAGTACGAGGGCCACATCCCAACTGAGCTGGTTTTCCAGGCAATCGATAATCTTCCCGAGGGCTTCACAGTTCCTGAGGAGCGTACAAAACCATGGGGTACAAACCACGCGGTGCTCATGGGTAAGGATGCCATCAAGGAGCCTTTTGCTGTGATTAACGCCGATGACTTCTATGGTCGTGATGCTTTTGCCGTTATGGGCAAGTGGCTCAGCGAGCTCCCAGAGGGTAGCACCGGTAAGTACTCAATGGTAGGTTTCCGTATCTGCAACACACTCAGCGAGAACGGTAGCGTTGCTCGTGGTGTTTGCGAGAAGAACGAGCAGAATATGTTGACAGGTGTAGTTGAGCGTACAGAGATTATGCGTGTTGACGGCCCTATCTGCTTCAAGGACGAGGAGGGTGCATGGCAGCCTGTTGCCGAGGAGACTCCCGTTTCAATGAACTTCTGGGGTTTCACACCCGACTACTTCCAGCACTCAGAGGAGCAGTTTGTTGACTTCTTGAAGGCTAACATTGACAAACCAAAGGCTGAGTACTTCATCCCATTGGTTGTGAACAATCTTACAACAACAGGCAAGGCTTCTTGCGAGGTGCTTGATACTACAGCAAAGTGGTTCGGTGTAACATACGCTGCTGACCGTCCTGCAACTGTTGAGAAGATACAGTCATTGGTTGATGCCGGTGAGTATCCAAATAAGTTGTTCTGATATAGTAAATGACTAAAAAGCGGATTTTATTCATTTACCAATAATACAAAATAAAGCCTCGCAGAAGCGAGGCTTTATTTTGTATATGCTTGTGTATTACTCTGTTATTTCTCCTTCGAGGCTTTTGCCCATAAGGCGGCGTACCTCTTCTGTTGGAAGTCCCTTTCCAAGCAGGTACATCAATTTTGTGAGCGCAGCTTCAACCGTGGAATCCTTTCCGCTTATGACACCGGCCTCAAGTAACTGCAATCCTGTTTCATAAAGTTCCATATGTACGCTGCCGCCTGCGCACTGGGTGATGTTGATGATAATCTTGCCCTCGGCTGTCGCTTTTGAAAGGGCATTGATGAGCCATTCCTTCTGTGGTGCGTTACCGGCGCCGAATGTGCGGAATATAACACCCTTGAGTTCCTTATCGCCAAGTACATTCTCAATAATCTCCTTTTTTATACCCGGGAAAAGTGAGAGTATGATGATGTTGCTGTTATATTCGTGGTGTGCCTTCAGCTTTCGTCCGGGGATGTATTTCTTTATGTTGTTGGTGTAGTACTGTATGCTGGTGCCGGCAACTCCAAGTGGTGGGTAGTTGTTTGAACCGAATGCGCCGAAACTCTCGGAGTTGATTTTGGTTGTGCGGTTGCCGCGCATGAGTTTTTCCTGGAAGAAGACGCATACCTCGGGGACAACGGGAGTC
>JAFNWA010000170.1 GCA_017383665.1 Bacteroidaceae bacterium
GCCGGTTTTTTTGATGGAGCACCAATGTCGCATCGTCCAATTGAAGTTCAGGATATATATGCTCGCCTTGACAGGAATATTGCAGCTTTGCTCGATGAACTTGACAAACGCTTTGGTCTTGAGAATGTCGTTGTTTCGCTCGCTTCAACCGGTTATGTGATGGAGAACGGTGATGAGAACAGCGAATACCGTTTCCCATCCGGAACGCTTTATACAGAGCGTGTGCAGGCTCTGCTTAATGTCTATTTGAGCGCAAAGTTCGGAAAAGGTGATTACATTGAGGGGGTATATGGAACACAGCTGTTCTTGGACAATAAGTTGATTGAGAGAATGGAACTTGACAAGATGGCGATTGTCTCCCAGGCTGTAGAGTTCCTGAAATCATTGGAAGGCGTTGAGGATGTATTTACCATATATCGCCTTGGCGGCATGTTGAGCCCGGAACTGCAATTGGCAAAGAACGGGTACAATCCTGTAGGTTCCGGCGACCTGTGGTTGCGTCTTATGCCTGGATGGAGACTTGTAGAGGATGAATTGCTGGTCTCTCGTCAGGTGTACCGCTCGCCTGTAATGTTTCCTGTGATAATCTACGGAACAAGCGTTCAACAGATGGTTGTTGACAAAATGACACCGGCAAATGTGTTGGCTACAGAGATGGCGCGTGTCTTGCGTGTGCGTCGTCCGAACGACAATTCTTTAAGAGTATTTGAATAAAAACAGTGCAGGCTAAATAAAAAATGCGAAACCATGAAGTTTCGCATTTTTTATAATGGTTTTGGAATCAATAGGCTTGTTCTATGTTCCAGACAAAAGCTCTCAGTCCAAGCATTTCGGCGCTTTCGTCAATCTCCTTGAGGGTTGCCAACAAATTCTCTACGATATTGTCATTGACCATTGTGATGATTCCTGAGTTCATTGACGCCCATGCGTGTGTGCCGTAATGCGGCTCTCCGGTATTGCTTCCTCGTCCCTGCATCTGCTCAATGAATGAGAATCCACGGCAGTTGAGGCGGTTGAGGGCGTTGATTACAGCGTCCTTGTGCGCTTGGTCAAATGCTATAAATACACCTTTCATATATGTGGTTTCTTTTTTAGTCCCGGGTGGAGCATGCCACCCGGGGTTGTTTTTATTTTATTTCTTTGCATTGATGAGCATCTCTTCATTCTTGTGCTCTTTCCAGTATAGTTCAAGTTCACGCTGTTTCTTCAGTTTCTTGCGTTGGCGCTTGATACCGTTCTTACCAAACACGCAGTACATTACCGGGGTGTAAATCAATGTCATAATTGTTGATACTATAAGACCACCGATAACCGCGATACCCAAAGGACGCCACATCTCGGAACCTACACCCTGGCTGACAGCCAAAGGAACCATACCAAGGATGGTGGTGAGGGTTGTCATGAGGATCGGGCGCAGACGGCTACGGGCTGCACGCACGGTTGCTGGGATGATACCAAGACCACGACCGCGTAACAACATGGTGTAGTCAATGAGCACAATACCGTTCTTCACAACAATACCGATAAGCATGATGGCACCAAGTATTGACATGATGTTCATGGTTGTTCCTGTGAGGAACAGTGCCAAAAGCACACCGCTCAATGCAAAAGGAACCGAGAACATGATGATGAACGGATAGGTGAGTGACTCAAACTGTGCAGCCATTACAATGAATACCAATATGATGATAAGTATGGCAAGTACTCCCATCTCTGAGTTGGACTCCTGTTGGTCCTCGTATGAACCGGCAACCTGGATATAGTAGCCCGAAGGAATTTCCATCTGCTCAATCTCGTTCATTGCAAATTCAACACCCTCACTTAAAGCTGCACCTGCAGCCATCACAGCATCAACAGTGACGATACGTGAGCGGTCCTTACGCTCGATGGTTGGTGGAGTCTCGCCCTGAACGACCTTGGCAACATCCTTGAGGCGTATCTTGGCACCTGTTGGCGTTGTCAATATAATGTTCTCAATTGTTGAGATGTCGTTGCGGAACTCGGGCGCGTAGCGTACCTTGACTTTGTACTCGTCACCATCCTCACGGAAATATGTTGCCATCGCACCATTGAAACAGTTGCGTAGCAGAGTTGCAGCAGTGCTCAGGTTCAGTCCGCGCATAGCCAATTTTTCACGGTCGAAATCAACCTGAATCTCGGGCTGGTATGCACTACGGCTGATGTTTACCTGTGAAATGACATCTGTATTCTTTTCAATTCTTCTCTTGAGTTCCTGTGCCAGCTGGTCGGCAACTGCAAAGTCGTGACCATAAATCTCGAACGAAGCCTTGCTCTCTCCGCCCATGCCGCCACCGCCACCGCCTTGCGATACATTGCTGCGGTAAATTTCGGGATACATTCTTATGTCGGCACGCATTTCGTCACATATTACAGCCAAACTTTTTGAGCGTTCTGTAACAGGAACGAATCTCATGTTGAAACTGATGATGTGTGAACCGTTGTCGCTGATTGCTGCATAAGCATTCTCGTCATCGGCCTGTCCCACACGGAAGTTACAAACCTTCATGTCTTTGCCATAACGCTCTTTCCATTTGTTTGTCAACTCTGTTGCAACTCTCTCGGCCTCTTCAACTCGTGTACCGATTGGGAGTTCCAGAGTTGCACTTGCGTTTCCGCTATCCTGTGTAGGGAAGAATTCACTCTTTATGCTTGGGAATGTCAACAAACTTGCAAAGAAGAGTCCGAAACAAACTATCAGTACTGTCCAACGGTGACGGACTGCCCAGTTGATGCGTTTTGCATACCAGTTGTCAAGCTTGTCAAGGCCGTTTCCAATTGGAGTATATACAACCTTGAAGAATTTGCTCTGTTTCTTTTGAAGCTTCAACATTTTTGAGCACAACATCGGAATGAGTGTCAGCGCTGCAATTGTTGATACAATCATGATGATACACATCATCCAACCCAACTGCTTGAACAGGACACCTGCCATACCTGAAATCATAGTCAACGGGAAGAACACAGCAAGCATTGTCAGTGTTGACGCGATAACAGACAC
>JAFNWA010000171.1 GCA_017383665.1 Bacteroidaceae bacterium
AGTTGAGTTCGTCATGCACCTGCAGTATCATTGTAGATTTTATGGATTCTGCCTTGAATCGCTTGTATATGTTTATCATTGCAACTTTTATTATGTCTGCTGCACTTCCCTGTATGGGTGCATTAACAGCATTTCGCTCAGCATATCCGCGCACCACAGCATTGTGCGAGTTTATATCGGGCAGGTAGCGCTTGCGATGGAATATGGTCTCTACATATCCGTTTGCCTTTGCCTCTTGTTTACATTTTTCAATGTACTCTTGCACTCCGCTGTATGTGGCAAAATAGTTCTCAATCAGTTCCTTTGCCTCGCGACGGTCCACATTCATCCTCTCGGCAAGACCAAATACCGAGATTCCGTATATTATACCAAAATTGGCAACTTTTGCCTTGCGGCGTTCATCCTTTGTAACATCTTCAATAGGCTTCTTATACACCTTTGCCGCTGTTGCCGCATGGATATCATAGCCACTACGGAAATCCTCGATCATGTTGCTATCTCCACTCAAATGAGCCATTATACGCAGTTCTATTTGTGAGTAATCGACCGAGAGGAACTGGCAACCGTTGTCGGGCACGAAAGCCTTGCGCACCTCCTTGCCATCCTCGTCGCGGATGGGTATGTTCTGCAAGTTCGGATTGCTTGAACTAAGTCGTCCGGTAGCTGTGACTGTCTGGTTATATGATGTATGTATCTTTCCGGTTTGGGGATTCACAAGTTCGGGCAAAGCATCGATGTATGTGCTCAAAAGTTTCTTCAAACCGCGGTATTGCAGAATCTCCTTGACTATTGGGTGGCGGTTCTGCAACTGAGCAAGAACCTCTTCCGATGTCACATACTGCCCGGTCTTGGTCTTCTTGGGTTTATCGACAATCTTGAGTTTCCCGAACAGAATATCACCCACCTGCTTGGGTGATGCAATATTGAATGGCTCCCCGGCAAGTGAATATATCTGTTCTTCAATATCGGCAAGTCTTTTGCCGAACAGGATAGATGTCTCTTTCAAAGCTTCCGTGTCAATGCGCGCACCGTTACGCTCCATATAAGCGAGGACTGGAACAAGAGGCATCTCGATATTGTAGAACAGTTCCTCAATACCCTCTTTCTTGAGTTCTTCCTGTAATATGTTCTTCAGTTTTAGAGTTACATCGGCATCCTCACAAGCATAATCGCATACAAGGGTAGGGGGGACATCACGCATATTCTTTTGCCCACGCCCCTTTTCACCAATCAGTTCCTCAATCTTTATGGTTTCATAGTTGAGATAGATTTCGGCAAGGTAGTCCATTCCATGGAACAACTCCGGCTGCAAGACATAATGGGCTATCATGGTGTCGAAAAGTTTTCCGCGCACCTCTATGCCGTAGTTGGCTAACACTGTAATGTCATATTTTATATTCTGTCCAACTTTCTCAATTTCCTCGTTTTCGAAAATTTCTCTCAGAATTTCAAGCTTTGTCATCACCTTCTCTCTTTCGGCCGGCATGGGCAAATAGAAGGCCTCGTTTTCCTTGACCGCAAAGCTTATACCCACCAATTCGGCAGCAAGAGCATTGGTACTTGTTGTTTCTGTGTCAAAACATACAGTTTTGCAATTTTTCAGTACATGTGCTAAATTGGTTATATCATCCTCTGTATCAATGAGTTTGTATGTATGTTTTATGTCTTTTAACGCCAAATGGCTCGATTTTTTTTCTTCGCCTGTATCTTCGTCCGCAAAAAAATCAAAGAGAGAGCCTTGGAGCGAGTCCTGTTTTGCGCTTTTTTTGTTTGTTGCCTGAACAGCATCCGTGGTTGTCATCGCGTCGTCAAAAAGTGACGGTGCAAAATTTGTTTTCATCACTCGCTCTTTCAAAGCGCGCAATTCATAAAAAGTGAAAAGTTTTGAGAGCTCCTCTTCGTTGGGAGCTTCTCTTTTCAATGACTCCATGTCAAGTTCAACAGGAACATCGGTCTTGATTGTCGCAAGGAATTTGCTGAACAGAATCTGTTCCCTGTTCTCTTCTACTTTTGTCTTCAATGCACCTTTAAGTTCGGTGGTATTTGCAAGCATGTTCTCAATGCTTCCGAACTGAGCAATCAATTTTTGCGCAGTCTTTTCACCTACTCCGGGACATCCGGGGATGTTGTCACTCGAGTCGCCCATCAGTCCAAGAAGGTCGATAACCTGCAATGTATTTTCAATACCAAACTTCTCTTTAACCCTCTCAATGCCCATAACCTCGAACTCCTTGTCACCATATTTGGGACGGTAGATAAAAGTGGTATCCGAGACAAGTTGTCCATAATCCTTGTCTGGGGTCATCATATATGTAATAATTCCCCTTTTCTCCGCCTGTTTCGCAAGTGTTCCAATAACATCATCGGCTTCATATCCCGGAACTTCAAAAATGGGGATATTATAGGCTTTAATAAACTCTTTTATTACAGGTACAGATTCCCTTATAACTTCGGGTGTCTCCTCTCTCTGCGCCTTGTATTGCTCGAAGGCCTCATGACGGAATGTAGGCCCCTTGGGGTCAAATGCAATTCCAATATGGGTGGGGTTCTCCTTTTTCAATACATCTTCAAGGGTGTTTATAAAGCCCATGATTGCCGATGTGTTGAATCCTTTGGAGTTGATTCGAGGGTTCTTTATGAATGCATAATAAGCACGGTATATAAGTGCATAGGCGTCTAGAAGAAATAACTTGTCCATTTAAAATTGAATTAGGAGTCCGTAAAAATACATAATTTTTGTCACTATCCATTGCTTTTTTATTACTTTTGCATCCAAAGAATGTTTAAACTCTATACATCATCGCAATGAGTCTTTTGTCAACCATAAAAACGCCAATAGAGCGGGATATTGCTGATTTTAACGACTATTTCAAGTCGTTGTTGAAAAGCGATGTCGTGCTCATGGATAATGCTTTGTCTTTCCTGTCAGAGTCTGTCGGGAAGATGATGCGCCCCATGCTGGTGTTGCTGGTAGCAAAAAGTGCAGGAGGAATAAATGACAAGACCTATTCGGCTGCAGCTGCAGTGGAACTTTTGCACAATGCAAGTTTGTTGCACGATGATGTCATTGACGAGAGTGACAAGCGTCGCGGTCGCCCATCACTGAATGTCCGTTTCAACAATAATGTGGCTGTTCTTGCAGGTGATTACATGTTTTCAATGTCATTGGGTTGTGCTGCCAAGACTGGTGATACACGCGTCGTTGACAGTCTTTCCGTAATGGGGCGCGACCTGCCTAATGGAGAAGTGTTGCAATTCGAGATGCAGCAAAAAGGAACTTACAGCGAGGAGAATTATCTCAGAGCAATATATTACAAGACCGCATCGCTTTTTGTCTGTTGTTGTGCATGTGCTGTATATACAGCAGGCGGGAATGATGAGTTGGTTTCCCGTTTCTGTGAGTTTGGAAAATATGCCGGTCTCTGTTTTCAGATGAAGGACGATATTTTTGATTACTACAGTAATGATATTGGAAAGCCAACCGGCAGTGATATGCGTGAGGGCAAGATTACATTGCCTGCATTGTATGTGCTTTCAAACAGCAAAAACCCTCTTCTGGAACCTATCCGCGAAAAGTTGGCAAATGGAATTTTCCTTGATGAAAAGGAGATTGAGACTTTGATTGAAATTTCCAAGAAAGAGGGAGGAATTGACTACACTAACAGTTATATTGAGCGTTACCGTAACATTGCGATAGAGTCATTGCCTTGTAACATTCCGGTTGAATTGCGTGATGCGCTTGTTGCATATATCGATTATGTCATCGCCAGAGAGAAATAATCCGGAACTGTAAACAGATTGAAAAAGGGGTGTTGCTGCGCAACACCCCTTTTTCAATTATTCCTGTTTTAATCAGAAGAATTTTACCTCTTCTCCCACGATTTCGCTTAAACATAGGTTTGCAAGTCGGCTTGTGCCAAGACGGAACAACTCGTTGTTCAACCACTCCTCGCCAAGTAGCTCTTTTACTATTGTGTAATAAACAAGAGCGTCGTGCACGGTGTTGATACCGCCGGCCGGTTTAAAACCAATCTTGCGTCCTGTCTTGTCGTAGTACTCCTTTATTGTGCTACACATTACATACGCAGCCTCGGGTGTTGCTGCCGGCGATTCCTTTCCGGTTGATGTCTTGATGAAGTCTGCCCCCGAATATATCGATAGAATCGATGCTTTTTTGATGTTCTCGGCTGTTGCAAGTGCGCCTGTCTCAAGGATAACCTTCAGGTGTCTATCGCCACAAACACTCTTTAGTTCCTGGATCTCGTCGCATACGCCTTCGTAGTCTCCACTTAGGAACTTGCCCACACTTAATACAATATCAATCTCTGTCGCGCCATCATGGACAGCCATGGCTGTCTCGGCAACCTTAATCTCTTGGAATGTCTGTGATGAGGGGAATCCTCCCGACACACATGCGATGCCTACATTCTCAACCTGCAATGTGTCGTTGACAATCTTTGCAAAGTTGGGATATACGCATATTGCTGCAACATTCTTCAAGTCGGGGTATTTGTCATCGAACTCGTTTACCTTCTCTGTGAATGCCATAACGCTCTCTTCGCTGTCTGTACATTTGAGTGTTGTGAGGTCGATGCAATTGAAAAGCAGTTTCTTTACCTCGAGGGTGTTGTTCTGCTCAACCTTTTCTTCGATAAGTTTCTTTACTTTGGCAGCAACTTCTTCGTCGCTCATAGCCTTGCAGTAGTCATTCAATACAAAATCATACTTGCTCTCTTCATCGGCGTGGTGATGGTGTTCACCGCATCCGCAACTGTTTCTTTCACTCATCTCTATCTAATTTTGGATTATTTATATGTCTCTTGTTATCTCTTTTGGTCTTTTTGTCGAGGTTTTTTTCTAATGCTTCTGTAAGATCTACTCCTGTTTGGTTGGCAATGCATATAAGTACCCACAGAACATCTGCAAGTTCATCGCCAAGGTCGCTCTTCTCATTTTCCTTGAACGACTGTTCACCATACCTGCGTGCCATTATTCGAGCCACTTCGCCAACCTCCTCGGTTAGAATTGCAGTGTTGGTAAGTTCGTTAAAATAGCGGACACCATACTCCTTTATCCATGCATCTACACGCTGTTGCGCTTCTTTTATTGTCATAGTCACTCTTTATTCTTTGAATCTATGAATATTGTCACTGGACCGTCATTAAGCAGGTTTACCTTCATGTCTGCTCCAAAAACACCTCGTTGTATTGGTTTGTTTACCGCAAGTTCCATTTCGTTGCAGAACTCCTCGTACAATGGTATCGAAATTTCGGGCTTTGCAGCCTTTATATATGAGGGGCGGTTACCTTTCTTGGTAGATGCCATCAATGTGAACTGGCTCACAGCAAGAATATCTCCGCCGGTTTCAATAACAGAGCGGTTCATGACCCCATTCTCATCGTCGAAAAGTCGTATATTGGCAATCTTTTTGGTCAACCAAAGTATATCTTCGCGACTATCATCTTCTGTTATACCTATAAAAACAAGCAATCCGCTGTGTATCAACGAAATAACCTCTCCATCCACGGTGACGGATGCATTTTTTACCCTCTGTATAAGTACTCTCATTGCTCTGTCTGTTTTTCCTTTTGCGAATATACACAAAAATGCCTTACGATTTCTGCCACTCGAGTATAATTTCTGCTTTTGCCTTACCTATTACTGCCATCAGTTCCTCACTGCTTGCACTCTTTATCTGCTTTACACTCTTGAAATGCCTGAGAAGTGCAGTCTTGCTTTTTTCTCCTATTCCCTTGATCTTGTCAAGTTCCGATTCTGTCTGTCGTTTACTTCGCCTCTCGCGATGGAATGTTATTGCAAAACGGTGTACCTCGTCCTGTATCTGAGATAGTAGCCTGAACAGTGTCGTTCCCTGCTTGAGCCCGATTACATCTCCTTTTTCAGTTATTACCTCCGATGTTCTGTGCTTGCTGTTCTTTACCAGTCCAAGTACGGGAATGTCAAGTCCAAGCTTCTCTTTTGTTATGCTGCGTATTGCCTCCATTTGGCCTTTTCCTCCGTCGGCAAATATCAGGCTTGGCAATTCACCTCCCTCCTCAATAATGCGCTTGTATCGGCGTTCTACAACCTCACGCATAGAGGCATAGTCATCGGCGCCTGTGACGCTCTTTATAATGAACTTTCTATACTCCTTTTTACTTGGTTTCAGTTTCCTGAATACAACACATGCTGCTACGGCATCAGTTCCTTGTATATTTGAATTATCGAAACTTTCGATTACAAGAGGCATTTTTTCAAGTTGCAATGCCTCTTGTACCTCCTTCATCATGCGTGTGGCCTTTTGTTCTGGATTTAACTTGTCTTCCTGTTTCATGCGGTCTGCCCTGTACTGTTTCACATTCAGCTTTGAAAGTGCCAGCAGGCGTGCCTTTTCTCCTTTTTGCGGCACAGTTATTGTTACGCCGTCTATTGGAAGTTCAATAGGGAAGGGGAGTATTATCTCTTTTGCTTGGCTGCAGAACCTTTCCCTTAATTCCACAATGCCCATTGAAATCAATTCCTCGTCGCTTTCATCGAGTTTTTTCTTATACTCAATGGTGAACGCTTGTGTTATGCAGCCATTGTTTATGTGCAGGAAGTTCACGAAAGCATTCTTTTCATTACTCTCAATTGAGAATACATCAAGGTTTGTCATCAATGGACTTACAACCTCGCTTTTTGCCCTGAAGTTCTCTATCAATTGATATTTGTTTTTGATTTCCTGTGCACCTTCAAAATCGAGTTTCGATGCTTTTTCTCCCATTTCAGCGAGCAAATCGCTTTGGATTGATTTTATGTCTCCTTTTAGAACAGAAATTACTTCTGTTATCATTTTGCTGTAATCCTCACTTGATATTTTACCAATGCATGGTGCACAGCAGTTGTCCATCTGATATTCAAGACATGGTTTGTATTTTCCTTCTCTTACACCCTCTGGCGTTATTTTCAAATTGCACGAACGAAGCGGGTACAGCTTTTTTACTAGTTCCAGCAAAGCGTGCAAAGCGCCTGCATTTGTGTAAGGACCAAAAAAACGGCCCTTTCCTTTTTCAACCTGTCTTGTCTTGAATAATTTTGGAAAGTATTCATTCGTAATGCATATTGACGGATATGTCTTGTCGTCCTTCAATAAAACATTATAGCGAGGCTGATGCTGCTTTATGAGACTGTTCTCAAGTAGCAGTGCATCTGCCTCGCTGTTTACTACGACATAGCGTATGTCTGATATTTTTGCAACAAGCAACTTTGTCTTTAGTGTCTGCTGCTCTTTGTTGAAATAAGAGGATACACGGCGTTTTAGGTTTTTAGCCTTCCCGACATAGATAATTACACCATTCTCATCAAGATACTGGTAGCATCCCGGTGAATCGGGCAAATTCCTGACTATGCCTTTAAGATATTCTTCTTTTTTCTCTCTATCCTCTTTGCCCATTTTTACTTACCCTCTAATGTTAGCAGGCATTCTATGTCGGCATCAGCGGGGAATATCTCTCTGCCCTTCAAGCCTTCTAACTCAATAATGAAGTTTATCATTACCTTTTTTGGATTCAATTTCTTTACAAGGTGATATGCTGCAAGCATTGTTCCGCCGGTTGCGAGCAGGTCGTCATGTATGAGAACAACATCATTCTCGTCAATTGCATCCTTGTGTATTTCAATTGTATCACGGCCATACTCTTTGCCGTATGTCTCGCTGATTGTTTCTGCTGGCAACTTGCCTGGCTTGCGAATGGGCACGAAGCCTGCGTTCAATTTTACAGCAAGTGACGATGCCATTACAAAACCACGAGATTCAATACCGACGATTTTTGTGATACCTTTGTTCTTGTACATTTCATAAAGCGCGTTATCCATCTCACGCAGACATTCGGGATTCTTGAATAGCGATGTCACATCTTTAAACTGTATTCCGGGAATAGGGAAATCCGGGATGTTTCTCAAATTTTTGAGTAGCAATTCTGTGTTCATTGGTTGTCTATTTTTAAGTTAGAGTTGTTGTTTTGAATAAATGTTCCACGTGGAACAATTGTTTATTTCCGCACCAATACCAGTAATACATTTATGTCGCTTGGCGATACCCCCGGTATTCTGCTAGCCTGTGCAAGAGTCTCCGGGTTGATGGCTGTTAGTTTCTGACGGGCTTCGGTCGAGAGTGATTCAATACTGTTGTAATCAAATCTTCCTTTAATGCGTATGTTTTCCAAACGGATCATCCGTTCTGCAAGTTCGCGTTCGCGCTCTATGTATCCGCGGTATTTTATTTCAATCTCAGTGGCCTCAACAATTTCGTCCCTCTCGCAGCCAAGTTTGTCAAGCTCTTGTTTGAGTGGGCGTATGTATTCAGCTATTGATTCTATCGTAATTTGTGGGCGTTCTATGAGTGCCGATAATTTGCATCCGCGTACGAGTGGGGTGGTGCCAAGTGCTTCAAGCCCCTTGTTGATAAGGTCGGCCTTAACCGAGAAGTTTGATATAAATTCGCTTAATCTGGCAATCTGCTCCTTCTTATTGCAAAGTCTTCGGTAGCGCTCTTCTGTTGCCAGGCCAATGGCGTGTGACTTTTCAGTGAGCCGCATGTCGGCGTTGTCCGAGCGCAGGAGTATGCGATATTCGGCCCTCGATGTAAACATTCTGTATGGCTCGTCCACGCCTTTTGTAACAAGGTCGTCTACCAGCACGCCAATATAAGCCTCGTCGCGACGCAGAATAAAATCATCCTTGCCATCTATCTTTTGTGCGGCGTTTATGCCCGCAATTATTCCCTGTCCGGCAGCCTCCTCGTATCCGGTCGTGCCGTTTACTTGCCCGGCAAAATAAAGTCCCTCTACTATCTTTGACTCAAGTGTGTGCTTCAGTTGCGTAGGGTCGAAATAGTCATACTCTATTGCATATCCCGGGCGGTAAGCCACGGCGTTCTCAAGTGCCGGAATCTTGCGCAGTGCATTCAACTGTGCGTCCATTGGGAGTGACGATGAGAAACCATTGACATAAATCTCCTGTGTGGTCTCGCCCTCGGGTTCAAGGAACAGCAAGTGGCGGTCGCGCTCGGCAAATGTTACAATCTTTGTTTCTATACTTGGGCAGTAACGCGGGCCAATGCTCTGTATCTGTCCGTTGTACAACGGTGAGTCATCAAGGCTGTCGCGCAGGATTTTGTGAACATCCGGGTTGGTGTAGCATCCCCAGCACGGCAGTTGTCTAAGTTCGCGCTTTGTGTTACTGTATGAAAAACGGTGGAAATCGTTATCTCCATCTTGAACATCAACGAGTTGAAGGTTTATGGAGCGCCTGTCAAGGCGTACGGGAGTGCCTGTTTTCATTCGCCCGGCAGTTATGCCGTGCTTTGTGATACTCTCGGTGAGTCCTTTTGCTGCCGGTTCGGCAACGCGCCCTCCTTCAATCTGCACTTTGCCTATGTGCATCAAGCCGTTTAGGAATGTGCCGGCTGTGACGATAACACACTTTGCCCTGAACTCTGCACCCAGTTGTGTCTTTACACCGGTGACCTTTCCGTCCTCGACCAAAAGTTCTGTAGCAATATCCTGCCACATATCCAGGTCTGGAATGTTTTCCAAAATCTCTCGCCAATATTGGCTAAATTTCATTCTGTCGCACTGTGCGCGTGGACTCCACATTGCAGGGCCTTTTGAGCGGTTGAGCATGCGGAACTGGATTGAGGCTTTGTCTGTCACAATGCCTGTGTATCCGCCAAGTGCGTCAATTTCCCTTACAATCTGCCCCTTTGCAATGCCGCCAATCGCAGGGTTGCAGCTCATCTGGGCAATCTTGTTCATGTCGATTGTCATCAGACAGGTTCTCTTGCCCAAGTTCGCCGCTGCCGCTGCCGCCTCGCAACCTGCATGCCCGGCTCCAATAACCAAAATATCGTACTCGAATGTCACCTCTTTTATTGTTAGTGCACTTGCTCAAGTGCATAGTTTCACAACAACAAAAATAATACAACTTGCCGGCAAACGCAAGAATAAGAGTTATATTTCATGGTTGTAGGTTGCATATAAACAAAAAAGCCTCTCAGTTTTAACTGAAAGGCTTCTTGCGGTGCGTACGGGACTCGAACCCGTGACCCCATGCGTGACAGGCATGTATTCTAACCAACTGAACTAACGCACCAAATTTTTAAAGAACTGCTTTGTTTGTGTCTCAAAGCGAGTGCAAAGGTAGGGCTTTTTTTTGAATCTGCAAATTTTTTGTAGTTTTTTTTCAGAAAAATGCGATTTTTTTGTTCCTGCACTCCAAAAAGATTCTTATTCCGCAATTTTTTGCATCAAATACACATCGTTGTAGCCATTCTCGCTGCGTTGCCAATGGCGGAGCAATGCACTTTTTACAAAGCCATTTTTCTCAAAAAGCATAATGCTTTCGTTGTTCCACTGGGGAACATATACATATAACTGGTGTAAGTGTAGTTTCTTGAATGCGTATTCGCACAATAGTTGCAGGGCCTCACTTGCTATGCCTTTGCCACGGTGCTGCCCAAGTAATCCTATACATACTTCGGCGCGGCTGTTGAGCGGGTCATATTCGGCAAGGTCTATCATACCTGCCGCCTCGTTGCTTGCAAGGTCAATGACAAAACGCGCCTGATGCTCACTGAAAAGATCCTGGCGGCTTTGTTCAAGGTAGGCACGCAGGGTATAACGGGAATAGGGGAGTGTGGCGTTGCCGGCGCTCCACAGCGCCGTGTCATTTTCCATCTCATACATAAGCTCCAGATCCTCGGGTTCGGGTGAGCGCAATGTAATCCTTTCATTTTTTAACCAACTCCTGTTCATCTCTCCTGTGCAGTCTGTCCGTAATCGTAAACTGTATTTTCTGTTATCAGTTTTTTTGTTTTTGAGGAATATGTTGCAAGGCGCATGCGCTTGCCGCCGGTGTTGTGCAACAAATCCAGTATTGTGCTATAGTTATATGCTTCGGTGTCATAGACCACAGTGTTGCAACAAGTGGTATCAATATCCTTGCTCAGGTGTCCCAGTGGCATGGTTGTCTCATTGCCTTCGAAGAATTTGTGGTTGCCGTTCTTCTGTTTGGAGCGCAGTATGTTGCCCACTTCCTCTATCGCAACGGCATTGCCAATGACAACACAGTTGATAGGTGGTACTTCCTGTAGCTTGCGGTGGCTGAACTGGTTCCCTATGTATGCCAATACGGCTCTGCTCCAGATAGCAAGGTTTATTGGCAGACTCACCAGGAACGAGTAGTGCGAGTAGTGTTTCTTGAAGAAGAGTTGCATTGCACGGTAAAAGGTATGTACATACCTGTATGAGCTCTTGTTTGTGCTTTCTCCCTTGTAGTGGAGTATCTTCAACGGCAAGAAGTAGTTGGAGTAGCCCTGCTTCAGTATGCGGTACGAAAGATCTATGTCTTCGCCATACATAAAGAACTCCTCGTCGAGTGCTCCGGTCTTTTTTATGGTGCTGTGGCGCAACATCATGTATGCACCCGATATGATTTCAATTTGGTTTACCTCATTCTTGTCGAGGTATTGCATATAATAGCGGCCGAATGTGCGTGATTTGGGGAACAGTTTCGAAAGTCCCGACATCTTGCAGAATGCTACGAACGGTGTGGGTAGCGCACGGCGCGATTCGGGTGCAAAAGAACCGTCTGTGCGCAGCATATATACGCCACAAGCACCGGCATCGGAATGTGTGTCCATGAACGATATGCACCCCTCTATTGCCTCCTTGGTGACAATTGTATCGGGGTTGAGCATGAGCAGGTATTCACCTTTTGCCTGTGCAAATGCAATGTTGTTTCCTTTGGAGAATCCGTTGTTTTCCCTACATGCCATCCATTTGACATTGGGGAAGCGCTCGGTTATGTATTCTGTTGAACCGTCAGTCGAGGCATTATCAACGACTATTACCTCGTGGCTGATACCTTGAGCGGCCTGCTCAAGCGAATCAATACACTGCTCGAGGAAATATTTTACATTGTAGTTGACAATGATTACCGACAACTTCATATCCTTAATCATTTTGTTTGGTTTCCTTCCAGATAGTCGTTTAGAACCTTTTCTGTCGGGTAACTGTATATGAGCGCCCCAAGGCATACAATTCCGCAATATATTGCCCCGTCATATTTTATCCCATAATATACAAAAATATTGACAACCAATGCTATGAATAACAAGAACATTCGCTGTATGCTTTTCTTTCCATAGAGTTTTAAGACAGTTATGTTATCCTGTCCGGCAACCTTGTTCATGGCTCTGCTGAAACCCTTTATTGCAAATGGTACAATAGCGATTGTCAGCATTATTGCAGACACTTCAATGTAGTAGATGTCCTGTTCTCCAAGGTTCATTGCCAACACGCCTTTTGTAAGGTAACCTGTTTCAAATGCTGCAATAGCTATAACAGCCGAGAATATCGATGTGATAAAATTGAATCTTAATGATTTGAGTACATTTTCTTTATTCATGGTACTAGAATGTTTTGCCGGTGAATGGCCGGCGGTTTATTATTGAACTGCCCAGAGTGACTTCGTCGGTATATTCAAGTTCATCACCAACTGAAATTCCTCGTGCTATCACTGACAACTTTACATCATACTGTTGCAGTTTGCGATATATATAGAAGTTGGTGGTGTCACCCTCCATCGTTGAACTGAGTGCAAGTATGATTTCCTTTACCTCTCCTGTTGCAACTCGTTCAATCAAACTGTTTATCTGCAGGTCGCTTGGCGATACTCCGTCCATGGGTGATATTACACCGCCAAGTACATGATATACTCCTTTGAACTGCATTGTGTTTTCAACGGCCATCACATCCTGTATATTCTCCACCACGCATATGACGCTATGGTCGCGTAACGGGTTGGCGCAGATGGGACATATATCAGTGTCCGATATGCTGTGGCACTCCTTGCAATATTTTGCCTCGCGTTTCAGTGTTATTATTGCCGATGAGAACCCCTCAACCTCCTCTTCTTTCTTGCGCAACAAATGGAGTACAAGGCGTGTTGCAGTCTTGCGTCCAATGCCCGGGAGCTTGGAGAACTCCTTCACAGCCCGTTCCAAAAGTGCCGATGGGTATTCCTGATTCATCTGTTCATGCTTTGCATAATAGCGATGCGAAGATAGTCAAAAAAACGCCACTGTGCAAATCGTACCCGTTGCTGTTACTTAATGTCAACAGTAATTTCAGCCGGGAACACTCGTTCCGGGTCAAAAAACTCGACACAACTCTCTGCCATTGCCTTAATTGTCGGTGTAACCTTGCCATTGAAAGTTTCATTGCCGTTAACAATAACCTTTATGGGTTTTGTGAAGTCGAACAATTTTTCGCTCAGGTATATTGTCACATTTCCTTTTTTCGCCGGTGCATAGCTCTTTGAGAAGAACATGGGGATATTGTATATGAGCTGTGTTGTTGTGTAAGTCACATTCTGCACAGTAAGGATAACTGTGTTGTCGGCAATGCTCATCTCGTAGCAGGTGCGTTCCTCGTCATTGTTGCGCGATGTCTCATTCACCTTCAGGTTATAGAAGCCTGTGCGGTGGCGGCCATACATGTCATAGTCCTCCCAATAGAAATATGTGGGGTGGGCATTGCGGCTATGCTGTTTGAGCCATGGAGTTGTCTTTTCATAATTGATGCTGTGTCCCATATTCGGTACAAGCTCTATGAAGTGCTTGTATAAACCTGGGTGTTTCTTTGACAGGCTGTCAATTGTTACTCCTGCATTATAGGTCATTGCATTGCGTGCAAAACCATAATCCTGCTCACCGGTACGCAATGAAAAGGCAATGTTGGCAAGGTTCTCCATCGGGGCATTCTTCAGCGGTTCACCACCAGCCATGGGGCCGGCACCTGCAAGATAGTCGGCATAGAATGAGGCTAAACGCTGGCTGCCGTAACCGCCCTCTGAGATTCCATAAAAATAGATTCTGTTGGCATCAATATTCTCATTTACAAAGGCAAGGCGTAGGAGTTTTTCCCAAGCCCATTGTTTGCTCTGAATTGCCCAGCGGTAAAGCTCGCCATAACCGTTAGGTATTTGCGGAATGAAGTGAAGCGACGGCGCGTCATCATAACTGTCGCAAAGGCGTATGCCTGTTTCCCACTCACGGTTCTTTTCGCCCGATCCGTGCATGTAGAGGAAGAGTGGGTAACCTTCTTTCGGCTGTTCGCCCTTCTTTATGAAATAATAGGGCATAACGGCATGCTCCTCGAGCTGTTCGGGGAGCTTCCAGTAACCGGTATCCCGTGGTTCATCGGTAGAGAACGGTGCAATGAGTTTCTCCTCGTCGAGTGCCATGACAGCGTTACTCCAGCACTCCCATACAGCCTTGCGTGCATCTTCAATGTCCGCTGGTTTTATCTTGTCTTTACCATTGTAACCGGCACATTCCCCATTGAGCATTTTTGAGAAGTAACTGCTCACCTTCTTTATCTTACACTTTGAAATGGTCTTTGCATTGCAGTCGTTTGAAC
>JAFNWA010000172.1 GCA_017383665.1 Bacteroidaceae bacterium
AAAATTATCTTTTTTATGCCAGCAACAAAAAATTATTGCACCAAACAAGTGTTAACCTATTATACCTACCTCCGGTCATAAAAAATAGAAGGGCGCTTACGGGGAAAAACCTTGAAATAAGGGTATAAGGAGGGGGATACAAAAAAGGATAGCCTCATAAATTTTATAAGACTATCTCTTTTCTAAGGTTATGAATATTCTATTCTAATGACAGTTTTTTGTGGGTTATATGCTCCATCAAAGGGTTGAGCCACTCGAAGTTTTCATCTATGAATTTTACCACCTTTTTGAAATCCTCCCATAGGTTCAATATTTCGATGTCTTGGCGTACCATAACAAGCACTGACTACCTGGTAAACCAGTAATCAGTGCTTGTTGTTTTGCATTCTTGTCCGAATTATGTCAACAAGCAGACTTTATATTACACGACACCAGTTATACACTTTTTTAACTTTTTGGGAGCCGGCGCGCTTGTTTTATGCCATATTTTCAATAAAAAACAATAAAACATCGACATTTTTTCAACAAAATATGCAAAGAGATTAAAAAATGCGCTATATTCGCGAAGAGAAAGTCCTAAAATGGGCAACTCGCATTTTTGAGAATATTATTTATTAACTAAATTCTAATTTTATGAAGAAACTTTTACTTTTATTTATGTCGATGTTCTTTATGCTTGGAACATCTGTAGCACAGGACAAAGAAAAAGAAGAAGAGAATGCAGCATTTGCGTTACAGTACTCTACTCCTGCTGATGGTGAGTATGTTTTCACAGTGTACAACATCCGTCTCCAGTTCAACAAAGATATTGTTGTGACAATACCCGAAGGTGGTATTGCTGTTACAAACAAGAACACAGGTGATGTTGTAAAGATTACACGCCTCGACAACAACGAGTGGATTGAGAAGTCAACCGCAGTATTCCTGTTCGAGCAGGAGAGCGTTTTTGATGAGAAAGAGGACAAGGAGGAATTGAGGGATCAGGTAATTGAGACTCCTGGCGAGTGGAGCTACACAATCCCCGCAGGTTGCATCAAGAGCGTTGACGGTGACGAGTTTGCAGAGCAGACATTCACTTTCACAATTGCTTCTTCAATGGATATTGAGAGCATTTCGCCAGCTGACGCAGTAACAACACTCGACAAGATTGAGGTTACACTCCCAAAAGCAATTGCAAGTGTCAATACAGGCAAATTGTCACTCCTTGACAACTCATGGATGCCGGCATCTGCCTTCAAGAGTGAGGTTACATACAGCGATGACCGCAAAACCGTGACATTGGAGCTTGAGACACCTATGACGGCACCTGGCACATATAGCTTGAATATCTACCAAGGGGCATTCCTTAGTGAGGATGGCGCGTTGAGCAATTACAGAGAGATTACTTTACAGGTCATTGACCCAACTCCTTCATTTGCTACAAACCTCAATGACGGTGACCAAGTAAAGGAACTGGGCAATCTTGAAATTTCGTTCAACAATGTATCAAATGTTGAAATAGTTAAAAATGACGCTATACAGGTTTGGACACCTTCGCAGAGCAAGGTTGTTGGTGAAGCAAGCAAGGATGGCAACAGAATTATTGTTACATTCTCACAGGAATTAAAAGAGGAAGGTTTGTACACATTCTACATCCCGGCCGGTGCATTCACAATGGACGGTGCACCAAACGAAGAGCGTGAAATCAATGTTACACTCTACTCTTTTGTGATAACTCCATTGGAGGTTGTGAGCGTAACACCAGTAGAGGGCGCTGTTGAGCAAATTGAAAAGATTGTTATTGAGTTCAACCAGCCAATCACACTCTCATTCAATGAGAATTGGCAACAGATTTCATACAATGTCACACTCAAGGGCGATACAAAGGATTATGTTTTGACATATGCACCAAGCGGATACGGCGTAAGCACCAAGCTCGAGTACCTTGTAAACGCAGAGTGGAACGGATTTGATGCATATGTCTGCAGTGCACCTGTTGCCGAAGCCGGAACATACACATTGAACCTCAAGGATGTTGTTGTTGACTATGCAGGCGAAAGCGTTAGCGACGAATGGGGTACACACTACGAATGGCACGCCAAGAACGGTTGCGTTGACAAGAGCTACACTTGGACTATTGCAGACACTGCAATAGACGATGTTGAGGCCGAGAATGGCGAGAAGGTTATCTATGACCTCACAGGCCGTCGCGTAGAGAACATCACCAATGCTGGTATCTACATTGTAAATGGCAAAAAGGTTTTGGTGAAGTAATCTTTTACCACACAAATAACAACAATTGGGCAGGGAGAAATCCTTGCCCAATTTGCATATAAAATAACTTGTAAAGAAAAGTTTTGGATTCAGCTGCAAAATGCAGGAGGCAAAAAATAGCTTTTGCTCGCCGTCAAATCCTACGGCAGTCTGTGGTTTTTAACAATCCCCTACCCGGCTAAATCATCGCTATACTCTGTCGAGGACAGGTTAGACAACAATCATGGGCAGAGATACCGCTCTGCCCCTACAAACCGCGAAAAATGCCCATGTAGGGACACGGCATACTGTGTCCGCATATTTGCAAAGACGACAAAGATGCTTCGCGATGCTCAGCATATTCGCAGGAGGAACCTATTTATATAACACAAGCGGCTCATGTCTGAAGTGAGCCGCTTGTGTTATTATATGAATATTTAATTCTCAATCAAAGAAATGAACCTACCACTATTAAGAAACAGTGGAAATGAATAAAAAGATGAAGTGCAAGGCTTGCGCAAACGAGTGAAACGCAAAGCTTGCTTTGGCGTTTTGCTACGAGTGTAGCCAAGGCTCGCCAAAGGCAGCCGGCTTGCGAAGGCCTAAAAACCGCAGTTTACTTGGAGTAAATAAGGATTTTTAGGACAAGCATAACGCAGCAATTCGCTTTTTAGTCATTTTCATCACTTGTATTCTGCCTGGTCAAAATAGTACAGGTCGCCCGAGAGTATCTGTTCTACGCGCATTACAACCTCATCGACATCCATATCGAGCGACACAGCGCGTCCCTCCTGCTCAATGAGTACAATTCTTGGAGTCTTATCCACACCTAAAAGTTTTGCCGCAGGCGAAGCGGTGCCAACAAGGTCACAGGCATTCAGCCAACCATCGCCGCCCATGCCATTGCTCTCCAAAGCAGCCTTCCAAGCGGCTGCATCACTTTCAAGAGCAAAGCTGATGATAATGAACTGGTCCTGGTTATCCTTCACTACATTGTAGAGGTTCTTCATCTCGGCAATCACCGCGTCAGACTTTGCACAGCCGTTTGCCCAGAAGTTCAGCACTACATATTTGCCACGGAAATCGCTCAGTTTCTTTACCTCGCCACTGCTCAAAGGCAATGTGATATCGGGAACCTCATTACCCACCTTCATATCGTTGGCAAGCACCTTGTTGCGGAGTGAGAGATAGTATGGGTGGTTCTGCAAGTCAATGTGTATGGTGTTTACCATCTGGTCTGCATAAGCGGTTGTAAGCTTGGGCAACCACTCATTTTCAATAACGAGTGGAGTCATTGGCGAAGCGTTGTGCTCAATGAGGAATTTCAAGGCATTGGATTCTGTTCTTATAGCCTCCTTTGCCTCTATTCTCTTTATGACATCCTTGCCCTCGGAACTCTCCATCCACTCCTTGCCGTTGCGTGCCTCAAGCACAGCAATCAAAGCAGATACCTCATTCTCACCCTCTTTGTATATCGCCTCATAAGCGGCATATAGATCGTTTGTAGGAGTACCGGAAACTGAGCTGCACTCTACCTGAGCTACTGAAGGTGTATTTACAACAACATCACCCGGCTCAACAAAGAGTTCAACACCCTTATCTGTGCCAAGACCTGTTATAGTATAACGCAATACAGGTTCACCCTTTGAAAGTTTACGCTTGAATGTATATTTTCCCTTCTTTACTTTGGCTGTAGCTACCTCAACATTCTTACCGAATTCATCGGTGCGGACAAGAGCAACTTTCTTTATCTTCTTACCATCAGCAGAGCTGTTATCGGCAATATTACCGTTGATGACACATATTCCCTGTGCACTCGCTGCAATGCAGATAAAAGCCACTACGATTGTAGATAATATTCTATGTAGCATAACTGTACCTCCTTTATTCTTTTATACCGTCTATGATTTTCTTCAATTTCTTTACCATCTCCTCACCGCGCAGTTCAAACTGCACAACCTTGCCCTCGGGGTCGATAAGAGCAGTGTAAGGAACACCATTTAC
>JAFNWA010000173.1 GCA_017383665.1 Bacteroidaceae bacterium
ATGTCAGGTATGTTGAAGGAGAGGTTCTGCACGCATTGGCCAAGAAAATTGACATGGGTGATGTCCGTGTAAACGAGATAAAGGCATTGGTTATTCCAACATCAAAAAACATTGTACGAGGCAATGACTTTACAGCACAAATTATTCTTGCAGCTGTTGACTCCACTCAACGCCCCAAGATATTCATAAACGATAAACTGCTTGAAACAGAGGATGGGAATTATGCGGTGCGTTGCGACAAGACTGGTGACTATACACTTAACGGATATATGCTTGTAAATGACGGCTCAGGAGCAGAAACCCGCTATGATTTTGAACAGAGCTATAGCGTTGTTGCCCCAACAGCAACAGTCAGTGCATCGCTAATGAATGTATTATATGCCGGTTATGACAACCCGGTAAGCATCTCTGTACCGGGTGTTCCGGCAAACAAGATTTCTGCAACAATAGCCAAAGGACAAGCAAATATAAAAAGCGATGGTAAAGGTGGCTACATTGTTGTTCCAACAAAAGTCGGTGAGGAACTGATGATTGGAGTTGCAGCGCGCAATGAGGAAGGCAGAACACAAAGCATGGGCGAGTATGCTTTCCGCGTCCGCCAGTTGCCAGACCCGACACCCTTCATTGAGTACAAGGACAAGGATGGCAATACACAACGCTATCGTGGCGGAACAAAATTCAGTAAACAGGCGCTCATGGGCACAAACGGAATTGTTGCTGCCATTGACGATGGATTGTTGAATATTGGGTTCAAGGTTCTCTCTTTCGAGACAGTATTCTATGACAATATGGGTAACGCTATTCCACTCATATCACAGGGTACCTCATTCACACAGCAACAGAAAGATATGTTCCGTAACCTGGGACGAGGCAAGCGTTTTTACATCTCGCATGTAAAGGCTGTTGGCCCAGACAATGTAGAGCGTCTGCTCCCCACATCGCTTGAGGTTATAATTGACTAAACAGAAACAAACATTTTCACAATATGCAATACATTAGTAAAATATTAGTTGTTGCAGCACTTGCGTTGGTGGCAAGTACAGCCAACGCACAGCCGCCAGCCCGCAAGGGAGACAACAACAAGAAGAGCAACAAGGCTGAGACAACAGTTGTTGTAGAACTCACTGAAAGAGCAAGGAGCCAATACCCTGCTACTCAGACCCCACAGGAGGTTGATTGGAAGCGTGAAATATACCGTTCGATAGACCTTGCGAATGAGAAGAATGCTTCGCTCTACTACCCTGTTGAGCAGATTGGGGACAACTGCAACCTTTTCACATTCCTTTTCAATAATATCCTCAAGGGCAACATTACAGCCTACAAATACAACTTGGATGGTGTTGAACAATTTACAGAAGAGAATATTATCTCGATTGTTGATATACTTGATAACTATCGCATATACTATGAGGAGAAGGAGGGGGAGTTTTTTGTCGGCAAGAGCGACATTCCAAGTGCCGAGGTTCTCAGCTACTATATAAAGGAGAGTCACTACTATGACCAGCGCACTGGCACATATGGCACACAGGTAACTGCCATTTGTCCGGTATTGCATCGCTCTGGCGAGTTTGGCGCAGATGTGACAAAGTATCCGATGTTCTGGCTGAGGTATGATGATATATCACAATTGCTGGCACAGCAGCCCATGATGACAAGCAGCCTCAACAATGTAATGTCAACAACACTTGATGACTACTTTAGAAAAGGGTGCTATGAGGGTGAAATATACAAGACTGTAAATATGCGCAACCTTGCCATAGCGCAGTACTGCAAAGATTCCACATCGATCAAACAGGAACAGGATAGAATTGAGCAGCAGCTAAAGGATTTCCGCACCAACCTTTGGAGCACAAAGAGTGTCGCAGAAATGAGGCAGGACTCAATAAATGCAGCCAATGACACCATCAACAACAGCTCTGACAAACCTCAAAAGAAGGAAAAAGCAAAGCGCAGTGCAAGCAAGAGCGCGAAGAAAGAGAAAAGCGTGAAGAGAGAGAAAGCTAGTTCAGCCGGTAACTCCAACAGAGTCTCGGTGCGCCGCGAACGCAGATAAACATTTTTGCGCAAAATATTGTTTTTTTACTTGTTTTATCGTTCTTTTGCAATGGAAACAGGTATCTAAAGCAGCGCTGCTGATGCCTATCAGCAGCGCTGCTTTAATAAACAAAGGTAATAATATAGATGTTGACCCAGGATGCATCTGTAATGTCATCCCGACAGAACGCAGTGACGAAACTTTAGTTCGACAAAGTAGCGGGTAAGTGAGCAAAAGTCAAACTTGTTTGAACTTTTACTGCGAACAGGAGCTGGTTCAATGAAATTAATGCTTGCAGCAGTTGGTTACATGTAGCGCAGGCGAAGTTTGCGCCGCGAATGATGAGTTTTGAAATGTTGGGTCAACTGCGATATTATTGCATAAACAAATTTAAGCTATGCTATTATGAAAATCTTTTTTAGAGTACTGGTGATTATTTGCTTTTTTACAGCAACCCAGGCCAAGGCACAATTCAAATTCGGTATAAAAGCTGGAGTAAACCTAACGGAGAAACCAACGATAAAGTCGGCAAATGATGTCAGTTTGTTGATCGATGACATAAAAGGAAATGCCGGATGGTTTGTTGGACCTACTGCAAAATATGTATTCCCCATTATAGGATTGGGGGTTGAGGCAAATGTAATCTACTCGCAGACAAATATTGATTTTGAAGGACGGGATGTTTTAAACCAGAACATTGATATTCCATTATATTTGCGATACGAATTGTC
>JAFNWA010000174.1 GCA_017383665.1 Bacteroidaceae bacterium
GTGAAGAGTCCTGTACCAATCATGTAGAAGGCAACGGACACGAACACGCTCATCAGACCGTTTATGAGAATACTGCGACCCGCCGATTTCTCGTCCGATGTGGTGAGGTAACGCTGGATGACAGTCTGATCCGATGTGTAGGAGATGAGGTTGTTGGCGATTCCTCCAATGATGATTACCCACCATGTTGCCTGTGACCAGGAGTTGCTGAAGTCGAACAGACGCAGCTTGTCATTCTCCAGGGCAATGTCTATGCAACCGCTGATTCCGCCCTCGGTGCCCACTGCCAGGTATACCACGGCAAATAGTGCTCCAAAGACAAGGATGATTCCCTGTACCACATCGCCCCAGATAACGGCTGTCACGCCACCCATGGTGCAGTAGATGATGGTGATGAGGCCCATGAGCACGATGCACATGTATATGTCGATTCCCGTTACTGCCGTGAGTGCCAGTGAGGGGAGATAGAGCACAATGGCCATGCGCACAATCATGAACACGCAGAACAGCGTAGAGGCCAGCATACGGGTGAAGAGGTTGAAACGCCTCTCGAGTATCTCATATGCACTGGTTACATTGAGTTTGCGGAAATATGGCAGGTAGTACTTGATTACGGGGAAACTAACGAGTAGAATCATCCACAGCATGGGGTAGTAGGTCCAGTCTGTGTTGTATGCCTTGGCCGGAATTGTCATGTAGGTGATTGCCGAGAGCATGGTTGCATAGATACTTATGCCGGCTGCCCACCAAGGGATGCGGCCACCGCCCTTGAAGAAGTCTTCGGAGCCCTTGTCCTTGCGCATGAAATAAAATCCCATGCCAAGCATGGCTGTAAGATATACAATGAGTATAGTCCAGTTTACCCAGCCGAAGTCCTTTTCATTGCTCACCTCGATGTGTGTTACATCGTTGCTGCGCACACGGGGCTTGGTTTCACCTCCACTATAGCTCCAGCCTCCTTCCGCTTCGGGGGTGAGGCCGGCGCCGGCGCGGGCAAGTCGCTCATCGCCAGGCAGGAGTCCCCATGAGTCGGTTACAGTGTGGTATATGAGTACATCCTTGCGGAACTTGTACCACTCGGGCTCATGGTTATGGTAGTCGTATGGCTGATCCGTAATTGCCTCCAGGAAAATATCGTGGTCAACACCGCCAAAAAACATTACATGGCTGTAGCCAACAGGTGTACAGGTGGTTCCAACAATTGCCTGTAGGTACTGTTTACGCTCGTTGTTGGCTCCCCATGCCAATGTCTGCGCTGTGCGTTTCCACTGTGTGGGTGCAGTATTGCCTTTTTGCAACTCTACAATCGGCATATACACGCCGTCTGTGTGCACCATGGGTGCCATGCTCTCTGTTTTTGGCTGGTATCCTCCAAAAATAAAGAGCGCTTTTCCCGATACGGTATTCTGTACGGCTACGCATGGTTGCAGGCGGCACTCGTCGGGCAACTCGGCAACCTTGCTCCAAACTCCTCTGTTTTCACCTTCCACCTTTCCGCTTTCACCTTTCCGCTTTCCGCTAATAGACAGTGCATACACCTCTTTGTTTGGCACACCATTACTCTCACCTCCGGCTACCCATATTACACCGTCGTTATAAGTAGCTGCAAAATTGTCCAGAGCCTTGGGTAAAGATGCTAATGATGTAGATGTGCTGTCTTTTTCATTAATGAATATACACTCTTCGAGTGAAGTCTGTGCATTCATTCCACCCAGATAAACAACGCCACCCGGTACTTTAACGCTGGCTCCATAAGCCTTGGGGTAGTAAATCTTCTCTCCATTCTCATTGAAGTTGCATCCACCGTAGGTCGATAGCTCTCCTTTTATCCAGCCTGCATAATGTCCGGAAATGGCCATGTCCATAGGCTCTCCCGGAACGATAGAAACTTTGTTCTGCGCCAGGCATAAGGTGACGCAGAATAGGAGTGGAATAAATAGTAGTCTTTTAACTAAGTGCATGGCGTTTTATTTCTTGTTTTTGAGAATGTTGCACAGTTCGAACGACTTTATCATCATTCTTGGAATGTGGAACGGGCCTTTGAAAATGTTCCCTTTTGCAGGCTGTGCTACAGTGCCGTCGCGGTGCAGGTAGCCATACCACTCGCCACACTCGGCGTCCGGGAAGTGTGCGTATGTCCATTCGCTTATCTGCTTGTGCCAGATGAGGTATTTGTCGTCACCAGTAGCCTCGTAGGCATAGAGAGTGGCAATGATAGCCTCGGTCTGTGGCCACCAGAATTTCATGTCCTGAGAATAATCCTGTGGCGGCAGGTTCTTGCAGTCGCGGAAGTTGATGATACCGCCATACTGCTTGTCCCATCCCCATTCCCATGACCAGTCAAGTATTTGAAGCGCCTGTGCTGTGAGTTCCTTGTCCCAACCGCGGAACTTTGCCTCCTCGAGCAAAAACCATGCAGTCTCAATGCAGTGACCGGGGTTGATGAGACGGCCGTTGATGGTATCGATGAACTCACCGTTTGTGCCTACCATCTCAAGCAGGGCGCTGAATTCGGGTTTCATGAAGTCCTTGAGCGATGCAATTGACTCGTTGATCTGCTCGTCGAGTGCCGGGTCGCTGATTACATTGCGTATGCGTGATGCTGTGTTGATTAGAATCATCACCAGCGAGTGACCCTTGGCCTGTAATGCCGGCAGGTATTTGGGTTCCATGTAACCCGGTGTGGCAACGAATTTGCGTATATCCTTGAAGAGGTCAAGTGCCTTTTGGGCATATATCATCTCTCCGCTTGCCTTGGCATACTCGGCCATTGCAATGGCTGCAAAGCTCTCCGAGAATACATAGCGACGCTTGCGTAGCGGTGTTCCGTCGGCCATCACCTCGAAGTACATGCGTCCGTCTGTGTCAAAACAGTGAGCCTCAATGAAATCGATGGTGCTCTTTGCGGCTGCCAACCACTCGGGGTTCTTCTCTATGGTGTTGTAGGCAAAGCTGCACACAAAAGCAAAGCGGCCCTGGAACCACACCGATTTTGTACTGTCGATGAGTGAACCGTCGCGGTTTAAACAGGTATATACACCGCCGTTCACGCGGTCGAGTCCATTCTTTAGCCAGAAAGGCATTATGTCGTTTACAAGGTCGTCGCGGTACTTCTGCGACCAATCTGTCA
>JAFNWA010000175.1 GCA_017383665.1 Bacteroidaceae bacterium
GAACTTGTTGCGCATCTTGACGCGGATGTAGATAAACGCGATTGGCAACACAAGAGCTATGAAGAATGCTATCGCATAAACCATGCGCTTGTTTGGAGAAACTATTCCCGAAACAGCAGGAGCATCGATACAACTGAGGTTATCCGAAGTAACCTCTATGTTCAACAAAGTCTCCTCATACTTCTGCAACAGCATGATATAAAGATCGGACTTGATTGTACACTCACGAGTGATACTGATGAGTTTGCGTTCAACCTCGGGAGACATTTCAAAGCGTCCTGTATATTTGTCGGCCAGTATCGCTACAGCCTTGCGCTCAATTGCCAAAGATTGGTCGAGCGCCTTAAGAGCCGCTCGCAAATCATCCTGCATTGTGTGGACAACCGCGGTAGATGTCTTCAGCACAGGGTTCTCATCTGTAGTTGACTGCAACAACGCCTTGCGCTCAAGCACCTTGGCATTGTAATTACCGATAAGGCTAACCAAGGCCGGATCCATATCCACACCAAAAGAGGTTGGTATAACCTGCATATCATTCTTAGGGTCATTTACAAAGTCATTCAGGTATTTAGAAGCCTCTATTTTAAGATCAACAGCCTCAAGCAACTTCACATACTCGGCTTTTTTCTGACTCACCTGAGTAACATCGAGTTTGGGGTCTATAAGTTCATTCTGCATCTTATATGCAGCAAGGTTACTCTCCATCTCCTCAAGTTCAAGTCTCAACGAACTCAAACGACTAGAAATAAAAGCCTCGGTGCGACGAGCCACCTGACGCTTGTTCTCATTTGTAACCTTATTGAAACTTACCATCAAAGAGTTTAAAAACTCAACACCTTCATACGGTACAGCTGTATTATAGGAGATAACTGCCACAGAAGCTGTTTTTGATATTGGTGATATTGACAGCGCAGCTTTGTATTTGCCTACGATATCATCAATTGGCATAATGGTTGCTGTAAGTTCAGAGTTCCCGAGTACAGCTGTTCCGTTACGGTTAACAGTCACATTCCCGACTGGTGTCTCAAGGATGTAGGGGAAAGATGACATGGTCACCCCCTCCTCGCTCTTTCCGTCACAAACATAAGAAAGCGAAACTTCACCTTCACTTCCGATGGTACACCTCAGAATGACATCATTTGCAAGAGCCATAATAGCCTCTTCATCCATAGACACAATCAATGGAGCCTTATCTTTTCCGACAGTTTCTCCTTGTGAGGTATATTTTACATAAAGATGAGAGTCAACAACCGCGCCACGCACAACAGTCATGGATGACATCTGCTCAATTTCATTCTCAATATTAGAGGTTTGGCTCTGCATACCAAAATCGGCCAACATGTCAGCCGGAGATGAGATTGCACCGCCCTTCTCACTATCCTGCAAAAGGACTTTTGCCGTCACATTGTAAATTGGTGTAGCACGACGCAAATACACATATGCCAAAGAAAGACATACTATAAGCGACAAAACAAAGAGTTTCCAATAAGAACGCAGATAACCCACTATCTTGCGGATGCTGAAACCACCCTCCTCTTTCTCCTTATCAATATTTATATTCTCGTTCTCGCTCATAGCCCATTAGTTTAATATATTATACAATAGTGATATCAAAGAGATGAAGATTGAGGTTCCCGAGAACCAGAGTGAGGTACTTGAACCTATGTCAGAATTCTTCGACTTCGACTTGTTGGGTGTCACATAAACGACATCGTTCTGCTGCAGATAATAATAAGGAGAATTGAGAATTGAGGTATCGTTAAGATCCAGTTCTACAACCTCTTTCCTGCCGGCATTGTCCTCGCGTATAATCTTCACATTCTCGCGCTGTCCATAGATTGTCATGTCACGAGCAAGCGCCAACGCCTCAAAGATGTTTACTTTGCCATTCTTGATAGTATATGTTCCAGGCGCTGTAACTTCACCAAGCACGGACACCTTAAAATCGACGAAACGCACTGCAACAACAGGCAATGATGCAAAACCGCCACGCGCCTTTTCTAGCACCAGTTGTTCGGCCTCTGAGATGGTCAAACCTCCAATATTCAGTTTGCCCACATTGGGTATAACCACGCATCCGTCTGCATCGACAAGATAGTTATGCAGTGTCGGCTGCGACTGGAGTGACTGATTCCTGGTATTATCCGATGGAGAAATCAAATTGTACGCCATTGACGACGCTGGATTCTCCGGACTTGATACAAGAATATTCAACAAATCAAAAGGCTGAATACGAGGTTCATATACATTCACGACCTGTCCGGCTCCATCCCACTCATTACTGTTCTGCAAATAGGGAACCTTTTTGTAGGATGTACAAGATGCCAGCAGTGCAACTGCGAGCAATGAGAGAAAAACGATTTTCTTTTTCATTTCCTATCTTTTATTATCTGATTCAAAAAAACAACAGGCTCAAGCACAAATAATAATTGCACATGATAAGCCATTGATTATGCAAAGATAAGAAATATTTGCTTTCACACTACATTTTTCACAAAAAAAGTAAACATCATGAATATTAGGCAAAAAAGTCCTTTTATACGCAGCAAATCCTACACGAATTTAATAAGCTCACGTTCTTGACTTTTTGCATACATTGTTGTACTTTTGTACAAATTTGGCCATAACAAACAAAAAAAGAAAAAAATGAAAAATCTTATAAAGTTTTCAATTTTCATACTCATAGCAACCATTGTATATTTCATTGGCACATATGGACACGACTACTACATCGTCAAGATTGAGAAAGTAGAGCTAAAAGAAACCGCATACATATACATAACGCCACAGGACAACGCCGAGTCCGTAATGGGAAAGATAAAGAATGTTGCCCCGGACGCCCCCATTGAGGGCTTTGGAAGACTTGCCGAGCACAACAACTTTGACAGCAGAAAACGCAGCGGAAAATACGCCATAAAGAACGGCGACACAATGAGCGACATATACAACCGCATTGTAAGCAGACAACAAACACCTGTAAGAGTGACCATTCCATCAACAAGGGATGTACAGCAGGCAATAAGCATCATCAGCGACCAGCTAATGGTTGACTCCGCAGAACTTGCAGGATACACAAACCCCACCGTAATCTCATGCTTTGGGCACAGCGCCAGTTCAACACCGTCATTCTTCATTCCGGATACTTACGAGGTTTATTGGGATATTTCGGCCGAAGATTTCTTTGAAAAGATGGCGGCATGGGAGCGACAATATTGGAACGAAGACCGCAAGAAAAAAGCTAAAGCTGCAGGGTTGACACCCAGAGAGGTTGCGACACTTGCATCAATTGTTGACGAAGAGACATCCAACATACAGGAAATGCCAACGGTTGCCGGGCTGTTCATCAACCGACTGAATAAAAAAATGAGATTGGAAACTGACCCAACCATATTATACTCAATAGGAAAACTCAGTGGCCCCGACCGCCCCACAAGAGTCGACGACACCCACAAAGCAGCCGCAAAAGGACACCCATACAACACATACGAAATCCCCGGACTACCACCGGGCCCCATTCGTATTCCAACCAAGCAGGCCTTGGAGAGTGTGCTGAACTACAAAAAACACGATTATCTATTTATGTGTGCAAAAGAGACTCTTGACGGTACACATAATTTTGCAAAAACAAACAACGAGCACAATAAGAATGCAGCCAGATATCGAAAAGCATTTCGAGAATGGAAAAAGAAACAAAAACAATGAACACAACTGCCATTTTGTCTAAAACCAAGACAGAATGGCAGTTTAAACATCAATGGCTCAGTATTTGTTCTCTCCCAAATGAAAGGAGATTACAAATATGGATTTCAGCAAATTTACTATCA
>JAFNWA010000176.1 GCA_017383665.1 Bacteroidaceae bacterium
AACAGAAGCGTCAATTATATTGCCACCGCTGAATGTACCGTCAGCTTCGTTGTACTCTCCGGCAATTTTCTCAATTACACCAATAGTGTTGTTTATCTTGTCATTATCAAATCCCGAAGTATTCAATTTGCCTGTAAGGTCAACAATCATATTGGCAGCAGTCTCCTTTATATATAAGGTAAGCTTTTCTGTTGCGACAGCATTATCCACCTGCACAAACTCCCAGGCCGAGTTGACATCTTCGACGTTGTTCTCAACAGCTGTAGCACCGGCTTCGCCATAATGTGCATTCCAGCCACCATAGGGATTATTTGAGCCATCGAGTTTTGTACGGGTTATTGCGAAACCGTAGGTATCACCGCCCACAGCATTTGGCTGAATGTAGTGCAACGAGCCGCCTGCAGTCCATTCGTTGGGTTTGTTGCAACGGAATGTTGTTATGGCACTATTGATATATACCATGTAGTTCTCACCCACCTGAGCCTCGTCGTTAGTGAAGTAGAAGAATGAATTAGCCTTAATATCGCTTCCTTTGTATAGCAAATCGATTGGCTGGTTCTTTGTATTGAACGAAGCATAGTAGTTGTAAGCGCCATTCTCCATTGAAATAGACCCGTCGTCATAATCTAGACCGACACGACTCATTCCCGCATTCTGCGGCGCACTTTTGGCGCGACGGTTCTTTATTTGGTAAAGGATTATATTACCCGCTGTTGAAACCGATGGCAACTTATTGACCTGGAAACGAACTTCAACCACATCGCCGCCCTTCAATGTAGAATTTGTGAAAAGCGTGTTGTCAATTGTGTTACCAATGAATTCACCATTTTTGTAGAAACCCGCAGGCGCGTGGAAATCCCCGGCGGTTGAGGTGACTGTTATCTCGGGAACACCATTGTAGAATACTCTTGAGAATGGGAGTTCATACACTGTACCACCCACAGAGAGCGCAGAGTTACGGTCTGTAAGTTCGCTTGCTGTGATTGTGAGGCGCACCTCGTCGGCATCAAGGTCAACAGGAATAAATACAAAATCGGTACAAAGACCACCAACTTTTTGGTTCATCGGTTTCTGTACATCACCCTGCCAGTAATTACCATCGTTGGAGACTGCAAGATATTGCTCATGACCGTTCTTCAAAGGCACACCCTGATGTTGGGTATTGTATGTCTCCATTTTCCACCCGGCATCGCCGATGTTGGTAGTAACAGTGGAATTCGACAAATAGTATGTCGGGTATTTGACATTGCGGAAAAGCAACTTGCCGTCGCTCGACTCTTCGCAATACCACTCAAAGGCATCCTGTGCTTCACCAGCCGCGTAGTAATCACCATTGGCTTTTAGTTCATAGGTTACATCGTCTTTCTTGTTTATGCTCACATGGCGGTTCACATACACCCCGTCGGAATAGGCATCGGCATAGATGCGGTACTTGTTACCGGGAACAGGCACACCCGAGAAGAGTTTTACTGCAGAAGCTACTGGATTGGCATTACGCTCGTCTATAATAGCCTTGTAAACAGCCTCGGTGCCCGCAGCCGGCAGTGTGTGGTCAAAATAGGCTATAGCAGTGTTGATGTCTTCCCTGTTAGGGAGGACATAGAGTTCTGAGAGCGCCAGCCACTGCTCGTCACTGCTTCGTTCTTCGGGAGCCTGAATGCGTATATATTGGTAGCTTGCGCCAAGATTGATAATGGGCGAAATATACACCAGATTATCCTTTAGTGTTGTTTTGTTGTTCACGCCAAGGTCTATCTTTGTCCACCCACCTGCCGGGTTGTTGGTAGCCCATAGTTCATACACTACAGGAGCATGCTCTTTGTCGGAACGGCTTGCCATATAAAGACGCAGGCTATCTACGCTTGTTCTAAGGTCAATCTGGTAATAGTGTGTTACGGAATTGTCCTGCCTGTTTGTTATGTTGTATGACTTGTAGTTGCCGTCAATGAGATTTGCAATTGCGCCCTCACCCTCATATGGTTTGCCTTCACTATCAAGAGGGAATGATGTGATTTGAGAGGCATCGGTAATGTAACCATACATTTGCTGAGCCGAATAGAAGTCGGCACGGCTATAAATGTGGAGTTCATGAATATCAAAAGTCTCGGCTCCCGTAGCCTCCACGCACTCATAAAAAGCATATGGATGGCCTTCTGTCCCAGTGGCATACCCCTCTACATTGCCATTGAAATACCCACTATTGTCTTCATTGGCAATGACATAAACCGCATTGCTTTCCGATGTAATGTTATTCTCGGTAATGACAGTGTAACCTGAATTATATGACTTGACACAGGCCTGCTTGATATTGTTATTATCGTTGATTGTCACACCCGATTCACTAACAATATATTCGTCACCTGCCCTTGCCTCGTCCCAAGTGTACAGGTTAAGCACAGTGGGAGTTACACTCTGCTGGCCTTTGAGGTTCATATAACCGCTACTGGCTGTGGACTTTAGGTAAAATGTGTGCGGGTCGTTGTCACCTGCATCTTCAAGTTCAAAAACGAAAGCCTCGCCACAGAGATATTTGTCAACCGAGGTGAAACGCTTGAGACCAAAGGTGGTACCCATGTTGTACAAGAAACCGCTACGGTTTTGTGTGCCGTCAAAGGCCGTGTTGAAAATCATGTACTTTTTACCGGTGCCAATCTCCAGTTTACCGGCGACACGCTCGCCAACCCAGTAGTACTTATCGGCCCAAGCAGTCGTTCCCATCACAAGGAACAGCAAACAAAGAAAGAGT
>JAFNWA010000177.1 GCA_017383665.1 Bacteroidaceae bacterium
ATATTATAATAGGTATCGGAGCCATATTCTCCGTTCTGGCATTTGTTCTGCTTGTCATAAGCATCTTGTTGTTGATTGAGAAAAACAAGGAAAAAATATCGAATCTCTATTCAATAGGGTATTCGGTCAAACAGATTTCGAGGATATACTGCCTTTTTGCATTACTCCTCAACCTTATAGTCTGGAGCATTGCGGCCTGTGTCGTTGCTCTTGTCTATCCACATATAGTTGGAATATTACAGGTTATGCTATCCGGCTTTGAACCGGTTTCGGCACTCTTTGTATGGGGTGTGGCTCTTGTTCTTGCCATCGCATTTGCTTTTGTGCATAGCTTGATTATATATAAGAATGTAAGAAAACACTGTAAATGAACAAAAGGCCGCAACAACACATCGTGTCGGCCTATTAGAATTATATAAATAATACTTATATGAAAGGAATTGTATTGGCCGGAGGTTCGGGCACTCGTCTTTACCCCATCACCAAGGGCGTGAGCAAGCAGATGCTCCCCATCTACGACAAGCCCATGATCTATTATCCCATCTCGGTACTCATGCTTGCCGGTATAAGGGAGATACTCATTATCTCAACCCCACAGGATTTGCCCGGCTTCAAGCGCCTGCTTGGCGACGGCAGTGACTACGGAGTGCGTTTCGAGTATGCCGAGCAACCCTCGCCCGACGGTCTTGCCCAGGCTTTCATCATAGGTGAAGAGTTCATCGGCAATGACTCGGCATGTCTTGTCCTTGGCGACAACATATTCCATGGGGCCGACTTTACCCGTATGCTTAAGGAAGCCGTCCGTAACGCCGAGGAAGAGAACAAAGCCACCGTCTTCGGCTACTGGGTAAACGACCCCGAGCGCTACGGCGTGGCCGAGTTCGACAACGCCGGCAACTGCCTCTCAATTGAGGAGAAACCTGCCAACCCCAAATCAAACTACGCAGTCGTAGGTTTGTATTTCTATCCCAATAAAGTCGTTGAGGTGGCAAAGAACATCAAGCCCTCAGCTCGTGGTGAACTGGAGATAACCACCGTCAACCAGCAGTTCCTGTCTGATGGCGAACTCAAGGTACAGACCCTCCCACGCGGCTTTGCTTGGCTCGACACCGGCACCCACGACTCCCTTGCCGAAGCCTCAATCTTCGTCGAGGTCATCGAGAAACGCCAAGGCCTCAAAATAGCCTGCCTTGAAGGCATCGCCTATCGCAAAGGCTGGATTACAGCCGACAGATTGCGCGAGATAGCCCAGCCAATGATAAAGAACCAGTACGGACAATACCTCCTCAAAGTAATCACAGAAGTAGAGAACTTCGGTTCAAATATAGATTAAAGCAGATATGGAAGTAATAAAGACAGATATAGAAGGTGTAGTAATTATAGAACCCCGTATTTTCAAGGACGACCGAGGCTACTTCTATGAATCCTTCTCCCAGCGCGAGTTCGAGGAGAAAGTATGCCACACCACATTTGTGCAGGACAACCAATCCAAGTCATCCTACGGCGTGTTGCGTGGCCTCCACTTCCAGAAACCACCATACAGCCAGAGCAAGCTCGTACGCTGCATAAAAGGCACCGTACTCGATGTAGCAGTAGATATACGCAAAGGCTCACCCACATTCGGCAAATATGTAGCCGTTGAACTGAGCGAGGAGAACCACCGTCAGTTCTTCGTTCCACGCGGCTTTGCCCACGGCTTCGCCGTGCTCACCCCCGAGGCCGTCTTCCAGTACAAATGCGACAACTTCTACAACAAAGAGAGCGAAGGCTCAGTAGCATGGAACGACCCCCAACTTGCTATAGATTGGAGAATCCCTGCCGACAAGGTACTGCTTTCGGAAAAGGACAAGCAGAGCAAGAATATTGCCGACGCCGACTACCTCTTCGACTACAACGAAAACCTATATTAAGAAATACAAGAAACAATGAACATACTCATAACAGGAGCAAACGGACAACTTGGCAATGAAATGCGCCGCTTGGGCGCAGTATCGCCCAACAACTACATCTTTACCGATGTAGCCGAACTCGACATCACCAACGCCCATGCAGTGATGAATGCCGTAAAGGCCGCATCAATAGACATCATTGTCAACTGTGCCGCATACACCAATGTCGATAAGGCCGAGAGTGACGAAGCTACAGCAGAACTCATCAACTCCACCGCAGTAGGCAACCTCGCCCGTGCAATGAAAGAGGTTGGCGGCACACTGTTCCATGTCTCGACAGATTATGTCTTTGGCAGCGAAGGCAACACCCCCCGCACCGAGGATATGCCCCTGAACCCACTCGGAGTCTATGGCAAAACAAAACTGCATGGAGAGCAGGCGATAGAGGAGAGCGGCTGCAAAGCACTCATCTTCCGCACCGCATGGCTCTACAGCGAGTTCGGCAACAACTTCCTCAAGACCATGCTCCGTCTCACCGCCGAGCGCGAACAACTCAATGTCGTCTTTGACCAGGTAGGCACCCCCACCTACGCCGGCGACCTCGCCCTTGCCATCTTCTCAATCATCGAAGCCGGCGTCTATCCCGGCAACGAAGGCATATATCACTTCTCCAACGAAGGCGTCTGCTCATGGTACGACTTTGCCGTTGAGATAGCCGCAGCAGCAGGCAACACAAACTGCCGCATCAACCCCTGCCACAGCAGCGAGTTCCCATCGCCAGTGACACGCCCACCATACTCAGTGCTCGACAAGACAAAGATAAAGAATACCTTTGATATCGACATTCCACACTGGCGCGAGTCAATGGAATACTGCATAAAAAGACTTAAAGCGAACAAATAATTAAATACAATATAGATATGAAGCGCAGCATAATAGTAACAGGCGGTGCCGGATTCATCGGCAGCCATGTAGTACGCCTCTTCGTGAACAAATATCCCGACTACCACATCATCAATGTCGATAAACTTACCTACGCCGGCAACCTTGCCAACCTCAAGGATATAGAAGACAAAGAAAACTACACCTTCGTAAAGGCCGACATCTGCGACTTTGATGCAATGTACAAACTCATGACCGACCACAAGGTCGATGGCATCATCCACCTTGCCGCCGAGAGCCATGTCGATCGTTCAATCAAAGACCCCTTCACCTTTGCGCGCACCAATGTAATGGGAACACTTTCACTGTTGCAGGCAGCAAAGCTCTATTGGGAGTCACTCCCCGAGAAATATGAGGGCAAGCGCTTCTACCATATCTCCACCGACGAAGTCTATGGTGCACTCCAGATGAACCACCCCGAGGGCATCGAACCCCCGTTCACCACAACCGCATCTTCGGGTGAGCATCACCTTGCATACGGCGACGACTTCTTCTACGAGACAACAAAGTACAACCCCCACAGCCCATACTCGGCATCAAAGGCCAGCAGCGACCACTTCGTGCGTGCATTCCACGACACATAC
>JAFNWA010000178.1 GCA_017383665.1 Bacteroidaceae bacterium
AAACGATACACCTATGTCTTTGCGCTATGGTGAGAACCCACACCAGAAGGGTGCTTTCTACGGCAACTTCAACGATATGTTGGAGCAGATTCATGGCAAGGAGATTTCATACAACAACCTGCTCGACATCAATGCAGCAGTTGAGCTTATCAATGACTTTGCAGGCGAGACAACCTTCGCGATCCTCAAGCACAACAACGCTTGCGGTTTGGCTTCACGCCCCACATTGGCCGAGGCTTGGGATGCAGCCCTTGCCGGTGACCCGGTATCGGCATTCGGCGGCGTGCTCATTGCAAACGCAAATGTTGACAAAGCTACAGCAGAGAAGGTGAACGAGATTTTCTTCGAGGTTATCATTGCGCCAAGCTATGATGCCGATGCTCTTGAGATACTCAAGCAAAAGAAGAACCGCATCATCCTCATCCAAAAATCTACCGCAATGCCCGAGAAGACCTTCCGCAGCGTGCTCAATGGTGTTCTCGTTCAAGACCGCGACGCAAAGGTCGAGACTGCAGCCGATTTGCAGACTGTTTCAAAGGTTGCTCCAAAAGCCGAGGAGATTGAGGATATGCTCTTTGCAAACAAGATTGTAAAACACAGCAAGAGCAACGCTATTGTCCTTGCAAAGAACAAGCAGCTCATTGCAAGCGGCGTGGGACAGACATCACGCGTTGACTCATTGCGCCACGCAATTGAGAAGGCCGGCAACTTCGGTTTCTCACTCCAGGGTAGCGTAATGGCCAGCGATGCGTTCTTCCCATTCCCCGACTGCGTGCAGATTGCACACGAGGCAGGTGTTACAGCAGTTGTTCACCCGGGAGGTTCTATCCGCGACAAGGAGTCTGTTGATTACTGCGACGCTAACGGCGTGGCAATGGTAATCACAGGATTCCGTCACTTCAAACATTAACAAAGAAAAAACAGAAAAAAGAAAATGGGTTTATTTTCATTCACAAAAGATGTTGCAATAGACTTGGGTACAGCAAACACCATTGTGTCATACGATGGAAAAATTGTTGTTGACGAGCCTTCTGTTGTAGCCATAGACGGACAAAAGAAGATGATTGCGGTTGGTGAAAGGGCAAAGCAGATGCACGAGAAGACCAACCCAAACATACAGACAATCCGCCCATTGAGAGACGGTGTCATAGCAGACTTCTATGCCTGCGAAATGATGATGCGCGGTTTCATCGACAAAATCAACATGGGCAGCAAACTTTTCACACCATCATTGCGCATGGTCATTGGCGTACCCTATGGTTCTACCGAGGTTGAGCTCCGTGCCGTACGCGACTCTGCCGAGCATGCCGGTGGGCGCGATGTCTATCTCATATATGAGCCTATGGCATCGGCACTCGGTATCGGCCTTGATGTAACAGCACCAGAAGGCAACATGGTTGTTGACATAGGTGGTGGTTCAACTGAGATTGCTGTCATCTCACTCGGTGGCATTGTATCCAACGGTTCGTTGCGCACTGCCGGTGACGACTTCACAGCCGACATCCAGGACTACATGAGCCGTCAGCACAATGTACGCGTCAGTGAGCGTATGGCCGAGCGTATCAAGATTCATGTAGGTTCTGCACTAACCGATCTTGGCGACGAGGCACCGGAGGACTACATTGTACATGGTCCTAACCGTATCACAGCAATGCCAATTGAGGTTCCCGTATGCTATCAGGAGATTGCACACTGTATTGACAAGTCAATCATCAAGATTGAGAATGCCATTATAAGTGCATTGGAGCAAACACCACCAGAACTTTATGCCGACATTGTACACAACGGTATCTACCTTGCCGGTGGAGGCGCATTGCTCAGAGGATTGGACAAGCGTCTGTCAAACAAAATCAACATACCGTTCCACATTGCCGAGAATCCGCTCTATTGCGTAGCAAAGGGTACAGCTCTCGCGCTCAATGACCTGACATATCCATTCCTGATGAGATAATATCGCTGTGAGAGCAATATTGAACTTTCTTATAAAGCACAATCACTGGTTCCTCTTCATACTTTTGGAGGGAATCAGTTTTGTGCTTATTGTCTGTTTCAACAACTTTCACAAAGCGACATTCTTTACATCTGCAAACAGCGTGGTCGGAAACATCTATTCGGCAGTGTCTGACATTGAGGGATATTTTAACTTGAAAGATGAAAATTCCACACTCACAAAGCATAACCAAGAGTTGCTCAATGAGATTGAGAGTTTGAAAGGCAAACTGATGGAGTACGAGGACAGCGCTTCGCTTGCCAATAATGAGTGTATCATAGAGCACAACAATGACTATCGTTATACTGTCGCACGCGTTGTAAACAACTCCACAAACAATGTCAATAATTTCCTGACGATTGACAAAGGCATTGCACAAGGTATTGATGCAAAAATGGGAGTTTTCAACGAAAAAGGAGTGATTGGAGTCACATATACATCATCTGACAATTTCACGGTGGTGATGCCACTTCTAAACAGTAAAAGCGCAATAAGTTGCAAGGTAAAGAATAGCACATTCTGTACATTAAGATGGGATGGAAGCGACATACGCTACTCATATCTGATTGACCTTCCCAGATATGAGATTTTTGAGAATGGAGATACTGTTACCACAAACGGATATTCTTCAATCTTCCCATCAGATATTCCGGTGGGAACAATTGACAAACTTGAAGATTCAGCCGATGGACAATCATACCGTGCTCGCGTAAGGTTATTTGTGGACTTCTCCGACATAAACAAGGTTTACATCGTTGGCAGCACAAAAAAGGCAGAACAGGACCAACTTGAAGAGAGTATAAAGAAAAAATGACAAGAAAAGCCATCATACGAATGAGGAACTTTGTGCTGCTTTTATTGGCTCAAGTTCTTGTATTCAGCCAAATTCATCTTTTTGGCTACGCTACAGCTGTCATATTCACCATTTTCCTGCTCAAGTTACCACGCCACACAACAAAGAACGAGCTGATGGTGTGGGGCTTCTTGTTCGGTATTATCACAGACATGTTCTGTAACACCCCAGGTATTCATTCTGCCGCAGCAACCGCAATGGCTTTTTTCAGGAACCCCATTTTGTCGGCGTTCACACACAAGGGATTACCCGAAGACTTCATCCCTGGAGTAAAAAGCATGAAATGGGGAGGATATATAGTTTATGCAGCAATATGCATATCCATCTTCTACGCCCTGCTTTTCACACTTGAATTGTTTGCTATAAGATACTTGGCAACACTCATAATCAGCACAATAGGCAGCACTCTGTTGACGATGTTGTTTATTGTGGTTGCAGAATTCTTCACACCTAAAAAGTGACGATATGAAAAATGACAAATTCGAGAGCCGCAAGTATATCTTGTCCGGAATTGTCTTGCTCATATTCATCGTATATCTGACACAAGTATTCTCGCTTCAGATAAACGACAGTGAAGAGTGCCAAAACATAGCTGACAGAAACGCCTGTTTAAAGAAGACGGTCTATCCGGCTCGCGGACAGATGTATGACCGCAATGGCGAACTTCTTGTTTTCAACAAGACATCATACGACATTACATTCATTCCACTTGAAATAAAGGGTGCTGACACTCTCGAACTCTGCAATACATTAGGGATAACCATTGACGATTTCACAAATCGCATGGATTATATCAAGAACAAAAAAAACAATCCGGGATATTCCAAATTCACAGAGCAAACATTTATGGCACAAATCCCGGACGAAAATCTCTCTGTATTTCAAGAAAAAGCATTTTTGTTCAAGGGATTCTACACGCGCAAACGCTACATAAGGGAGTACAAATATGATGTTGCTGGCGGACTGTTCGGAGACATTGGAGAAGTATCATCCAGGGAACTTGAGAATGACAGTTACTACGAACAGGGTGACTACATAGGCAAACAGGGCCTGGAAGCTTCATACGAAAAACAGCTTCGAGGCAAGAAGGGACAGGAAATCCAAAAAATTGATGCTCATAGGCGCATTAAGGGCAAATACAAAGACGGAGCACTTGACACATTCCCAGTACGAGGTAAAAACCTTACATTGAGTCTTGATATTGAACTCCAGATGCTTGGTGAGCGCCTGATGAAGAACAAGATTGGAAGTATCGTAGCCATAGAGCCCGAAACAGGAGAAATCCTCTGCATGGTTTCATCCCCCTCATATGACCCGGCCCTGCTTACAGGACGCGACAGAGGTGCAAATTACAAGAAACTTACCGAAGACAAGCGGAAGCCTTTGTTGAACAGAGCAGTAACCGGCACATACCCTCCAGGTTCGACATTCAAGACCTCTCAGGCTGCAATGTTTCTTGAAGAGGGAGTTGTCACACCACAGACAGCATTCAACTGCAGCAACGGATTTATCATGAATAATTTCCGTTTGGGGTGTCACTCCCATAAATCGCCAATAGCTCTAAAAGAGGCAATATCAACTTCTTGCAATGCCTATTTCTGTTGGGGACTACACCGCATGTTCGGCATGAATAAATACGGTGGCAGAAAGGAAGCGATGAACACATGGCGCGACTACATGGTATCAATGGGATTCGGATATAGACTTGGAGTAGATCTCCCGGGTGAATCAAGAGGTATGATACCAAATGCCGAATATTATACACGCCATTACGGAAACTATTGGCGTGCCGTGACCGTGATAAGCATATCAATTGGACAGGGCGAAGTGACCTTGACTCCATTGCAGATTGCCAATCTTGGAGCGATCATTGCAAACAGAGGCGAGTATATAACCCCACACATGGTAAAAGAGATTGAGAACGACACTATTGCCGGAGAGTTCCTTACGCCCAAGAAAACAATGGTCGGAAAGAAGGCTTACGAAGAGGTAATCAAAGGTATGCGCCATGCCGTAACACATGGAACTTGCCGCGAAGCAAATATACCGGGGCTCAATGTCTGCGGAAAGACCGGTACCGCTCAAAACATCAACAAGGAACAGGATCACTCGGTATTCTTGGGATTCGCCCCGATGAAAACGCCAAAGATAGCTATTTCAGTATATGTTGAAAACGGTGGATTCGGTAAGGATTATGCTGTACCCATTGGAGCTTTGATGATTGAAAAATACCTTAACGGCAAGCTGACTCCTGAGAGTGAGAGCAAGGCGGATGAAATGAGTAAAAGAAGAATTTACTATGGACAGGAGAAAAGGTAACATATTGCAACGCCTGGACTTGTGGACCATACTACTGTTCGCATCACTTGCCATAATGGGTTGGTTCGCGATACATAGTGTAGAGTCCGGGAGCATAATGTCTGGACAAAGTGGCAAGCAGATCATTTGGATATGCATTTCACTTTTTACCGGACTTGTCTTGCTATGTATTCCCAAGCACACCTACCGCAACATCTCCTTAATATTGTATGCCGCGACACTGGCACTGGGAATACTGACAATCTTCATAGCAACAGACATCAAAGGTTCCCGTTCATGGATATCAGCAGGTTCTTTCAGCATACAGCCGGCAGAATTCATGAAGTTTGCAACCGCGCTCATGCTGGCAACATATATCGGGCGACGGGATTTTAAAATAAGCAATAACAGAGACTTTATAAAGTGTGTTGGCATAATCATACTGCCCATGCTCATTATTCTTGCACAGAGGGAAACTGGTAGTGCATTAGTCTATCTGGCACTATTCCTTGTACTCTATCGCGAAGGAATGACGGGAATATTTCTATTGACAGCAATCAGTGCCATAATCTATTTTGTCGTCGGTGTCAAGTACAGCGTAGAGACAATGTCCCAACTGCCAGTGAATGTGGGACAATATGCCACCACAGTCATAATACAGATCATATCCATTGCCATAGTCAAGTTCTGGTGTAAACATGACAGGACATTTACTGTTTTGTTTTTTACCAACCTCTCAGGAACCCTATTATCTTATTGGATAGCAGTGTATCTTGTAGAGTTCAACATCATGATTGTACAATATGCATTACTGCTGTTCAATATCATATACCTGCTACTGCAGATAAGACTCAGCAAAGAAAAACGCAACCTATGGGTAGCGTTATACATCATTGGAGCCATTGGCTTCAACTACTCATGCAGTTACATCATGCAAAATGTAATGCAACCTCACCAAAAGGAGAGAATCGAGGTCCTTTTTGGATTAAAGGAGGATAAAAACGATGCCGGATACAATGTACTGCAATCAAAGATTGCCATCGGCTCCGGAGGTACTTTTGGTAGAGAACCCCTGAGTTGCACACAGACCAAACTGGGTTTTGTGCCGGAATCGGACACAGACTTCATCTTCTGTAGCATTGGCGAAGAACAAGGTTTTGCCGGTTCTGCATTCGTGATGATAATGTTCGTCATATTCATTCTGAGAATAATACACCTTGCCGAACGGCAGAACGAGATTTTCGGCAGGGCATACGGATACGCAATAGCATCCATATTCTTCCTACACTTCACAATCAACCTTGGCATGGTGCTTGGCATTACACCCGTAATTGGAATCCCTCTGCCTTTCTTCAGCTATGGTGGTTCTTCCTTCCTTGGATTTACTATTCTCCTGTTCATCTTCTTGAGAATAGATGCAGAAAGAGAGATAAAACGATAGACCGGACTACTTTTCAGATGTAAGCTTCAGCCCCACATCGCAGACACCGGCAAGAGATTCATCCGACATTATATGTGACAAACGGAGCATCAAAGTATCACTCGGCGATGCTTCAACAAAGACATCATTGCTCACATTCTGATAAAGAGAACCGGCCGTGCTACCCAACCTGTAACCCGAGTCGTCATATATCTGACAATGCAAGGTATCGACCGACAGGAGCAGAGTGTCGGCCATTCTAATCGTCTCTACACGCATAATCAGATTCTTATACTTGTAATCAGCATTATAACGAACCAGAGCCGTCATATTTAGAGTAGTCCCGTCGCTACCGGGTTTGCTCACTCCCTCGTAAAGAAAAGATACCGTGTCTTTGGGTGACCATGAGCTGCTGCTCACCTGCTTGAAACTTTGATACACAGTCCCATCGCAGGAAACCAAGGCCGACACAGCCAGCAACAGCAGATATTTAAGCTTCCGGATTGCCACCCTTCTCCCTCTTTGAGTTGCCTTTTCGTCCGTCATGACGATTACCCTTACGACGCTTTTTATTATTACGCTGAACTGAATCGAAACGGTTTATATTCTCTTGCTCAAGCAGGTCAACAGAGCGTTTCTGTTCCTGCACGCCCTCGTTGTTCAACGACTCGGGGCGTTCACCACGCTTGTTCATCTCAATGACTGCAAAAGCACGGCGTCCGCTTATTGTTACAAGATTTGCCGGGATATGCTTATCTGTTGAGTATGTCACCTCGCCTCGCATAATATCACACTTGAAGAAATAGTAAGTACCGTCCTTAGTCTCAAGTTCAATATCACGCTGTGGCAATCTCTTTGAAGCCTCGACATAGGCATCAACCTCGTAGTTGAGACAACACTTTAACTTTGCACACTGCCCGGCCAGTTTCTGTGGGTTGAGCGAAACATCCTGGAAACGCGCAGCCGATGTAGAGACAGAAACAAAGTTTGTCGTAAATGTAGCACAACAAAGTTCCCTGCCACAAGGGCCGATGCCGCCGATGCGTCCTGCCTCCTGTCTGGCACCAATCTGTTTCATCTCAATCTTCACCTTGAATACATCGGCAAGCACCTTGATGAGTTGTCGGAAATCGACACGGTTATCGGCAATATAATAAAATATCGCCTTCAAACCATCACCCTGATATTCAACATCGCCAATCTTCATATCAAGGTTCAAATCCAGTGCAATCTGACGCGAACGGATCATTGTATCATGCTCACGGGCCTTCGCCTCCTCAAATTTTTCCATATCCACAGGACGCGCCTTGCGGTATATACGCTTAAATTCACTATCAGGGGTGAGGCGAGTCTTTTTAAGTTGCAACAACACAAGACGACCGGTCATTGTCACCTTACCAATATCATGTCCAGGACTGGCCTCAACCGCTACAACATCACCCTTCTGCAAAGGGATATTATTGCTGTTCCTATAATAACCCTTACGGGTATTCTTGAACTGTACCTCAACAATATCAGTATATTCCTCGTTACCAGGCACATCGGCAAGCCAGTCGAAAGTATTTAGCGGAGCATCCATCTTGCCACAACCCTTGCAGCAGATACCTGCACAACCATTATTCTCTTTATATTTCTTGTCCATCCTATCTATTTTTTATCCAGACAATCATCCTCAACGACATATCAAAGAAGACCATCTTCGCATTTACATTCTGTTCTATGTGTCTTTGAGCCTCGGAGAGTTCCTCCATTATGCCGAATATATTGCGTTCATTCACAAAAGGTGAGAAACGCACCGAGAAGTTACGCTCGGCCTGTGACATATAAATCATCTCCTCTTCCCTGAAGTTCATTATAAAATTCTCGCGTATCATACGCTGGCAATAATCAAGCAGGCGTTTCTGCCGTTCACGACCCAATGCGGCCACCTGCTCACTCCATGCCTTCATGTCGCGTATGTTGCGTGCGTATGCAACACGCATGAGCTGCATGAAAAGATCAAGATATAAAGCCTTCTCTTCGTTGACCGACAGCTGTTCCTCAGCCTTCTCCCAGTTACCGCCACTCTGCTGTGCAACGACCTTGGCATCGTTCAACGACAGGCCATATCGCGCGACAAGAGCATTCTCCACATCTCCCATGGCGATGCGCGGAACATCTATGCGTTGCGTGCGACTCAATATTGTTGCTATGATCTTATCCGGTTCCTCAGACACAAGTAAAAAGAGGGTCTTTTGAGGAGGCTCTTCAATAATCTTGAGCAATTTGTTGGAGCACGCCTCCTTCATCTTCTCCGGCAGCCAAATAATGACCACCTTCCATCCACCTTCACGCGACTGCATCGAGAGTTTGTGTAGAATCTCAGCACTCTCACGCTCATATATCATTGGCTGTTGATTCTCAACATCAAGCTTAACTAGCCAATCATCGTAACTGAAATAGGGATTCTTTGAGAGCAGTTCTCGCCATTCCGTAATATAATCATCGCTCACAGGTGCGCTGTCCGACCCCTTTTTCTTCTTTACGGGAAATACAAAATGCAGGTCGCTGTGAATATACTTGCCCAACTTGACACAAGTGGGACAAACTCCACAGGCATCACCACCACTCTTGCCACATAAGAGATAGTTTGCAAGTGCAATGGCAATGGGCAGCTTGCCGTTACCCTGCGGGCCACTGATGAGCAGGGCGTGCGCAAGCTTGTTGTCATCGACGCTGCGACGCAACCTGTCAATGACCGTACTCTGCCCTATTATGTCTTTAAAGAAAACTCCCATCAGTATATCGCTTTTGCTATTTCATAAACACTGTCAAATGCATTGAGGGTGTAGAAATGTATGCTTGGCACCCCATGTTCCTTGAGTTCACGACACTGCTGGATACCCCATTCGCGACCAACATGTGCAACCCCAGCGTCATCTTTGCACTTGACAAGCTCATTGACAAGTTCAGTAGGTAAATCGACGCGGAAAGTCTTTGGAAGCACATTCATCTGCGAGAGACGATGTATGGGTTTTATGCCCGGAATTATGGGAATATTTATACCGATAGCCCTTGCACGCTCAACAAAAGCAAAATATTTGCTGTTGTCAAAGAACATCTGTGTCACGGCGTATGCAGCACCCTCATCAGCCTTCTGCTTCAACACAGCCAGATCGAACTCCATATTCGGAGCCTCCTCATGCTTCTCCGGGTAGCAGGCTACGCCATAAGAGAACGGCACACCCTTCTCCTTCATAGCCGTTCCATCAACAAAGAATCCATCATTGTAACGGTTAACCTGACGCTGCAGGTCTATGGCATGTTTATTTCCACACTTTGCAGGAGCTGTATTTGCATCACCCTTGCACTTGTCACCCTGAAGAACAAGTATATCTGTTATTCCCGACAACTGCAAATCAATAAGCGCGTATTCAGTATCCTCAAGTGTATAGCCATTGCACAAGATGTGCGGAACAACCAGGACACCATAACGGTTGTGGATTGCCGATGCAACAGCCACAGTGCCTGGACGACGGCGTATGTGACCTAGACGGAACATACCATTGCCCATATCCTGATAAACAGGCTCACTATGATGTGTGGTTATGTTAATATAGCCAGGATTAAACTCCATTAAACGGTCTATATTCCCGAAGAGTCTGCCGGTGCCGGTTCCTTTGAGCGGCGGCAACACTTCAAATGAAAATGCCGTTTGAGAAGATGAATTTATATAGTCGATTACTCGCATATCCTTTTTATTTAAGCACAGGGCAAACAAACCCTTCTATCACAAATACAAAGATAATGCAAGGCACTTGGAGTTCAAAATAAGTTAAACTATTTTTCGCTATTTTTTATCTGCACAAATAGTGTCACGCAACACCAGAAGTCCCTCCGGTCCCATATTGAACAACAGGTCAACAATACTTAACGACGGAATAAAGCCGTTGCGCTGTGAAAATACCTGATAGTAGGGTTGCAAAACCACACCTTCCACTGTTTCCAAGGCCTTGGGCTCGGCAAAGCGGCGCAAATCGGCAGCAGGATTTTTATCAGGAGCCTCATAGGAAAGGAACTCAACCTTTCTTTCAAGCCCCAACAGTTCACTCACCACCCCATGCAGGCGTATATTGAAATCCATCAGAAAACCATCCCGCTCTTCAAAAAAATGGGCAAAGTCATCGGCATAATAGTCAAAGAAAGGACTCTTGCGATAGGCACTCACAATAGCATTCCAATGCTGATGACGCCAGTTGCCATGTTCGCTTATACGCACATCGCGCATTGCCACCTTGCCACCATCATGCACTACGGGAATTGTCAAGGACTGCGTTCCGTTCTCTGTTGCAATCACTGCGCGGTTGCGGAATGTCTGTTTTACAAACGGTGAAACATCATCAATGACAATCGTTTCAGAAGCATACAGCCGTGCGTAGAGAGGCACGGCTGCAAGATATAAGGGATGAGATATTATCTTCATTGATTCTTTTTAGTCAAATGAACCTACTCCACGGAACATACGGTCCCAACGGATTTTTCCGTCGAACCAGCCACGATCCTTGTCGAGCGACAGCCACACAAACAACGCCTTTCCCACGATATGATCCTCGGGAACAAATCCCCAACTGCGCGAGTCGGCACTATTATGACGGTTATCACCCATCATCCAATAATAATCCATCTTGAAAGTATAGCTGTTGGATTCACGGCCATTTATAAATATCTTGCCATTCTTTACTTCAAGACTATTGCCCTCATACGCAACGATAGGACGCTCATAAACCGCAATGTTGTCAAGGGTCAAATCAACCGTTGCTCCCTTTTGGGGAATCCATACCGGACCATAATTGTCATTACTCCAACCCGTGTTTCCATTCAAAGGATAAATTGCATGAAAGGCCGAGCCGCCATATATTCCATTGGCAATGTCATAATTGGCAACCTTTATACTCTTGCACCAACGCTTGTCGGCTCTAAAGCGGTCATAATTCTCTTTGGTCAATGGAAGTTCACCCATAACCAATGACCTGTTGTACATACGCAAAGTATCTACAAAGCCAACCGTCAGGCCATATGCTTCACGAATATCGTCATTGATTCTTTGTGCCGGCACAAGTTGCAACTCCTTGGCATCCTCTGCGCTGATGCCGAATTCACGACGACGTTCCTCGGACAATCCACTTGTAAGAGCCACATTATAGTTGAACTGCGCATTCTTTGGCAACGGCATGATTTCGCCATTGATATAAACCTCACGGTTTCTAATCTCAAGGCTATCACCAGGCAATGCGATACAACGCTTGACATAGTTTTCACGACGGTCAACCGGACGGTGTACTATTTCACCATACTCTTGAGGGTGTGATTTTATATAGTCAAAACCTAACCGATAAGCCTCATCATAATCGGCATGAGTAAATTTTTCCGGTAATGGGGCATTGCTCCTTTTCAATTCAATGCCAATATTATAGCAGAGGGAGTGAAAATCGATAACTGCCGGATTAGTCGTTGCAATATCACCGGCCGGGTAATTAAAGACGACAATGTCACCGCGTTCAACATCCTCAAAACCTGACACACGCTCATAGTCCCATTGCAAGGCATCAATATAGCTCTTGCAACCGAACACCGGCATAGTATGCTGTGTAAGTGGCATGCTAAGTGGAGTCTGGGGTTTTCGTGGGCCATAGTTCACCTTGCTCACGAACAGATAGTCACCGACCAAAAGCGTCTTTTCGAGCGACGATGTAGGTATCACATAGTTCTGAAACAGGTATAAGTGGACAAAATATACAGCAATCAGGGCAAATACAATAGCATCCACCCAACCCATTATCTTGCGATGGGTTTTATTCTGCCATTTCTTCCACCATTTCCACTGCACAAGATGGGTTGTGTAGTTATCCACAATAAATGGAACAACAAGCAACCCCAACCAACTCTTAACCCAAATGAGAAAGAGCAGATAGAGAAACAGGATAATACTCATCCTGATAAGTGCCTTGCGGTCTGTTTTTACAGTTATCTCCTTATCACGAATCTTGAACTTGTATTCTATCATCGGTCCTTTTTTAGAAATTGAACAAATCCTTCATACCCAACATGCCACGATGTTCATGTGTATATTCAGCCGCAAGTACTGCACCCAGCGCAAAGCCGCTACGGTTATGGGCATCATGAGTAATTGTTATGGTATCGGCAGGAGAATTGTATGTAATGGAGTGGATTCCGGGCACCTCATCGCGACGGATGGCATCAATCTTCAATTCATTCTCCATTGGAACAGCTCCATCAGTTACAGAACCATCAGGGTTGGTCAGGTCACCCATCACCCAACTTTCCTTGCGGTCAAGATTCTCCAAAATACCCTCGGCAAGAGTAATGGCCGTACCGCTTGGAGCATCGAGTTTATGAATGTGATGAGTCTCAACCATATCCACATCATACACCGGGAAACGGTTCATAATCTTTGCAAGATATTTGTTTACAGCCGAAAAGATTGCAACACCAAGGCTGAAGTTGCTCGACCAGAAGAGAGTTTTCCCCTCCCTCTCACACTTCTCGCGCATCTCGCTCTCATGCTGCTGGAACCAACCTGTACTGCCGCTCACAACCTTCACACCGGCATTCATGGCATCAATACAATTGCCATAAGCAACATGCGGAGCTGTAAATTCAATGGCAACATCTGCGCTTGCAAATGCAGCACCGTGAATATCATCGCGATTGTCAACATCAATTATTGAA
>JAFNWA010000179.1 GCA_017383665.1 Bacteroidaceae bacterium
GGAGATGAAGATGTATAACGAGACACGCAAAATCATGCACAGCGACATCGAAGTGAGTGCACAGTGCGTGCGTGTTCCGGCTTTGCGTTCACACTCACAGTCATTGTGGATTGAGACAGAACGCCCATTGAGCGTTGAGGAGGTTCGTTGCGCAATCGCCGATGGCGAAGGCCTCATCCTAATGGACTGCCCCGAGGATAAGGTTTATCCAATGCCACTTTTCCTTGCCGGCCAGGATCCCGTTTATGTAGGCCGCATACGCAAGGACATCACAAACCCCAACGGCATATTGATGTGGATTGTAGGTGACCAGATTAAGAAAGGTGCTGCACTCAACGCTGTGCAGATTGCAGAGTACCTGATTGCACACCCACAGAAGTAAAAGATAAATTGAATAAGATAAAGTTAAGGCTCGCCGCTTGGCGAGCCTTAACTTTATCTTATTCCGATGCTCTGTATTTCCCTTCCTCTTTATCCTCAAGCATGCTCAGATAGGACTGATACCGCGAAGGGGCAATCTCACCCCGTTCAAGAGCAGCAAGCACCGCGCAACCCGGTTCATGAGTGTGGGTGCAGTTGCCATACTTGCAGTCCTTTGATAGTTCAAAGAACTCCACAAAGTAGTGCGAGATTTCCTCTACCTCCATGTCGTATGTTCCAAAGCCCTTGACTCCCGGAGTGTCCACAATGTAGCTGCCGGGCATAAACTCGAACATCTCGGTATATGTAGTGGTGTGCATACCGGTGTCGTGCGTCTTTGAGATTTCACCCACACGCGCTGCAATCTGTGGTGCAACAGCATTCACAAGACTCGACTTGCCCACGCCCGAATTACCGGCAAGCAGGGAAACCTTGTCACGCATCATCTCTTTCAAAGATTCTACGCCACAGCCACCAACAGCACTTGTGTGCAGGCACTTATAACCTATGCTCTCATAGAGGGCAGTCAGGTATTCAAGTTCCTCGCGCTCGTCGTCGTTGTAGAGATCAACCTTGTTGAACACAAGCACAACGGGGACACGATATGCCTCGGCTGCCGCCAGGAAACGGTCTATGAATGTCGTTGCCGTTGTGGGGTGACTGACGGTGACAATGAGAAAGCATAAATCGAGGTTGGCTGCAAGGATATGCGATTGTTTGGAGAGGTTCGAAGCCTTGCGCACAATGTAGTTCTTGCGTTCAAGTATATCAACAATGTATGCAGTGCCATCGTCACGCACATCAAACTTGACATGGTCGCCCACCGCCACAGGATTGGTGCTGCGTATTCCTTTTAGACGGAAATTGCCCTTTACCCTGCAATCAATGAGTGCACCGGCTGCCGTGCGCACGCCATAGACACTGCCCGAGCTCCTTACAACTGTTCCTTGCTCTGCCATCCGCTGCTTACACAGTCATGATTTCCTTCTCCTTGGCTGCGAAAATCTCCTCGGCCTTCTTGATGTACTTGTCGTGGATCTTCTGCAAGCTCTCCTCGCCGTCCTTTGCAACATCCTCGGGGGTGCCGTCCTTAACAGACTTCTTCATTACATCGATACCGTCGCGGCGCGCGTTGCGAATACTGATCTTTGCAGTCTCAAGCTCGTGAGAGCACTGCTTTACCAAGTCCTTACGACGCTCACCTGTCAATGGTGGGATTGCAATGATAATAACCTCGCCGTTGTTGGCCGGCATGATACCTACCGGAGAGTCAATGATTGCCTTCTCGATTGGCGCAATCATATTCTTGTCCCAAGGTTTGATGGCAATGGTACGCATATCGGGGGTGGTAATTGTTGCCACATTGCTCAATGGCATCTCGGCACCGTATGAACTGACGCGTACACAGTCGAGCAAGTGAACATTCGCCTTGCCTGCGCGTATGTGTGAATACTCTTCCTCGAGGTGCATGATTGTCATCTGCATCATCTCCTCGGCATCATTTAAACAAGCTTTTACATCTATCATAAATTCAAGTATTTATTGTTTCATATAAAATCTATTGCGAATATAGCACAAACGAGCGGAAAATTGCACAATTGGAGAGAAAAAGTTCACTTATTTACCGTAAATCACTATATTCGCACAGGGATAACCAACAAACGGACTGTGCAAGGTGTTTTACAACTAAGAAACAGTTTAAGCTGCGAAGTTTATGCTTCGGTTTGTTTTAATTCTCAAACAATCGCGAAATAAATTCAAACAGTTTCTAAAAAAGGAGGTTATATGGTCGATGTAAACAAAGAGAAACTTGTGACGGTTTTTGCCGGCACGGTGTGGCAGGCCGAACTGATTAAAGGCTTGCTCGACGCAAACGGGATTCCTTGTGCAATAATGGACGAGACTATCGGTGCGGTGACATCGTCATACGCCGGGCTCGAGGGCGATGTGCTTGTAGTAGTTCCCGAAGATGAGAAAGCGCAGGCACTTAGAGTAATTGAGCAGAACAGGCAGGAGTGAATGCAAACCTGTATATACAAAAAATGCAGCCTCATGAGGCTGCATTTTTATGTTTGATCTAACCCGGGCAATTAGGCCTTCAACTCCTTGATACGAGCCTTCTTACCTGTGAGGGCACGCAAATAGTAAAGTTTTGCACGGCGAACACGACCAAGCTTATTTACAGTGATGCTGTCGATAGCTGGTGAGTTCAAAGGGAAGATACGCTCAACGCCTACAGTACCAGACATCTTACGTACTGTGAAACGCTTCTCGTGACCGTGACCGCTGATGCGGATAACAACACCACGATACATCTGGATACGCTCCTTTGTTCCCTCAATGATCTTGTAAGCTACTGTGATTGTATCACCTGGGTGAAACTCCATTTCGCGCTTTACATCAGTAGCAAATGCTTCTTTAGCAATTTTAATAAAATCCATTTTTTTGATTTGTTAAATTGTTCAATCATTCAAACGCAACATATCAAGTTACTCTTCCTTGACAGCGATTACGCCGAAAGCGGGGACAAAGATAGGACTTTTTTTGTTCATAACCAAATGTTGGCCATTATTTTGGGCTTTGTTTGCATTTCTGCACTATAAGCACTACCTTTGGAAGTATAAATATTGTTTTATGAGACACACATTTTTGGCATTAATTGCGTTGCTCACGCTCCTTACGGGATGTGCAAAAAAGGAGCAGCCGGTAAAGGACGGGGCGGCAGTAAAAATCGAGGCCGGGAACATCAAGGTGGTTGCCGTAGAAAAGAGTGACGGTGCAGATGAAATACGCGCCATCCTTGAGCGCGACAAGGCAAAGATCGACAGCATAAAGAGTCCGGTACTTGGCGAGGCTGCAATGGCTATGGAGAAGTATATCCCCGAGAGTCCTCTAATGAACTTTGCAGCCGATGCGCTAATGGAGATGGCACAGCGCCACAGCACACAAAAGGTGGATATTGCGCTTACCAACAAAGGCGGACTGCGCAGCGACATTGCTGCCGGCGCTATAACATTCGGCGATGTTTACAATGTGTTCACCTTTGACAACAGGCTCGCATTCCTGACCCTTAATGGCGAACAACTATTACAACTGTGCGGTGAAATTGCCAAAGCAGGTGGCGAGGCTGTAAGTGGCATGCGTCTTATAATAACCAAGGAAGGCAAATTAGTTGACGCTACTGTTGCAGGGCAAGCAATAAATCCACAGGCCAAATATCGCATTGCAACGCTCGACTATCTTGCACAGGGCAATGACAACCTCACAACCCTTGCACAAGGCAGCAACCTCAAGGTCACCAAGCACATGTTGCGCGACCTTATGGTTGAATATATAAAGGAACAGAGCGCAAAAGGCCTTAAAATCAAAGCCAATTGCGACGGACGCATAACAATCGAAGAATAATAGCCATGAGAAAAATAATATTCACACTTGCACTCATAATCTGCTGCGGCGTTACAGCGCAGAATAAAGTAACCATACTGCACACCAACGACACCCACAGCTGCATAGAACCCGAGAGGAATGGTGGTGCAGGAGCACTGAACCGTGCCCTACTCATTGAGCACATTGCAGACTCTGTTGGAAGGGAAAACATGCTGTTGCTCGACTGCGGTGACTTTTCACAAGGGTCGCTCTATTACAACTGTTTCAAGGGAAGTACCGAGGTGGAAATAATGAACGCAATGGGCTATGATGCCGGAACAATAGGCAACCATGAACTTGACTACGGGCTCGACAACTTTGCCAGGCTTGTAAAAATGGCCGAGTTCGAGGTACTGTGCGCCAACTACGATTTTACCGGTACCGTTTGCGAGGGGCTTGTCAAGCCATATACCATTATAGAACGGGGCGGAAAGAAGATTGGAATCTTCGGGCTCTCGCCCGACCCAAGGGGCCTTGTATCGCAAGAGAACTACGCCGGCATAAAATTCCTTTCACCCGTTGAAGCGGCCAACACCTGTGTTACCGAACTTAAAAAGGCCGGTTGCGACGCCATCGTGTGCCTCTCGCACCTGGGCTGGAAGATAAAGAACGAGTATAACGATGAACGGTTGGTTGCAGAGACATACGGTATTGATGTAATCTTGGGCGGACATTCGCACGACTATTTTGAAAAACCCATCATATACAAGAATCGCGATGGCAAAGATGTAATCATGCAACAGATGGGCAAGAACGGTCGCCAACTTGGTTTTGTAACACTCTCTTTTTAAGCCGCTGATGTGTTAAATAATGTAACCACCGTCATTTATTGATATATTTGAACTATTTTAGCGACCGGTTTTTGAAAATTAACTTTAAAAAGAAATACACTATGAAAATCTTATCGACAATAGCATTGGCCATTTTTGCCATGACTGCAAGTGCGCAGAGCTATACAATCACAGGCAAAGCCGATGAATCATCAAATGGCAAGACTGCATTTCTCATAGACCAGAACACAGCAAAGGTTTGCGATTCATGCATAATTGCAAGTGGCACATTCAAATTTGAGAGCAACATATCAGGAGAAAAAGTTCTTGAGGTAAATATCGACAAGAGCCGTCGCAACAAGGCGGTAGTTCTTGTTGCTACAGGAACAAACGCAACAGTTGACTTCACAACACGCCCGGCATCTGTCACCGACAACGGAGGTTACAACGACAAGTATGCAGCAATGATGGAGGCAGTTACAAAGGCCGGAGAAGCTGTCAATGCAAAAGCTGAGCAGATGATGAACGAAGGCAAGTCACGCGAAGAGATCGCAGCAGCCGTAACCCCCGACATTGAGGCTGTCTATGACATCTACCGCAATGCCATCAAGGACAACAAGGACAACATACTCGGTGCTTATGTGGCAGCAATCTCTGCACGCCAGTTCTACACAAACCTTAAGGAGGTTGACGAGCTCATTGCAACAGTAAAGTATGCCGGAGAGATGGCAGCCATAAAGAGTCTGCGCCTGAACTATGCAAAAGCAGAAGCTACACAGGCCGGCAAGATGTTTGTTGATTTCACAGGTTACACAGTTGACGGCAAGGCTTCAAAACTTTCGGACTATGTAGGTAAAGGCAAGTATGTGCTTGTTGATTTCTGGGCAAGTTGGTGTGGTCCCTGCAAGGGCGAGATTCCCAACCTCATTGAATTGCAGAACAAGTTCGGCGGCGACAAATTCACCGTACTCGGTGTAAATGTTTGGGACGACGAGGCAGCATTCAAGGCAGCTCTAACCGAAGAAGGCATCACATATCCCCAGATATTCATTCCACAGGGAAACAAGGACAATGCCACAGAGATGTATGGCATCCAGGGTATTCCACAGATAATTCTTTTCGCTCCGGACGGCACAATCGTACAGCGCGATCTCCGTGGTCAGGGCATGAAAGATTTGGTTGAAAGCAAGGTAAAGTAACACCATTACAGAGAGCATAGAAAATGATGACAATCGCCAGCGCAATTGTCATCATTTTTTATGCTTATATTTATGTAAAAGTATTATCTTCGCATTGTTTATAGCATACTACTACTATGATAAAAAGAATTCTACTTTGCGCCATAGCGTGCATTACCTTCACTACCGCCATGGCCGACGAGGGCATGTGGTTGCCAAGTCTGATTAAGGAACGCATAAAGGTGATGCGCAAAAAAGGCTTCAGGCTGAAAGCGGATGATGTCTATTCGGACAGGAAGGCCTCACTGAAAGATGCAGTGATGCAGTTCGGTGGCGGATGTACAGGCGAATTTGTATCGGCCGAGGGGTTGCTACTCACCAACCACCACTGCGGATATGCATCAATTCAGAAACTATCATCGGTAGAGCATGACTACCTCACCGACGGCTACTGGGCAAAATCACGCGCCGAGGAGTTGCATGTCCCGGGGCTCACAATCAGCATTCTTGAAAGAATGGAGGATGTGACCGACAGAATTGCAGCCGGCGAGAGCAAGGAGAGTATCATAGAGCAGGCCAAACAAGGCAAAGGCTGTCGTGCAAGCATTGAATCAATGTATTACGGCAACCAACACTACCTTTTCGTATATCGCGTTTACAACGATGTGCGCCTGGTTGGTGCACCGCCATCATCGATAGGCAAATTCGGTGGAGACACCGACAACTGGATATGGCCACGCCACACCGGAGACTTCTCTATGTTCCGTGTATATGCCGACGCAAACAACGAACCTGCCGACTACTCGACCGACAATATCCCTTACCGTCCTAAACGCTATTTCCCTATCTCCACAAAGGGTGTGGAAGAGGGCGATTTCACTATGATATACGGCTTCCCGGGCAACACACAGGAGTATGTAACAGCCGATGCCGTTGAATATGTTGCAGAGATTTCTAACCCCATGAAGATAGCCCTGCGCACAATACGCCTCGACATCATCAGTGAGGCACAGAGCAAGGATGTTGCCACACGCATTGCATATGCCGCAAAACATGCAAACATTGCCAATGCTTGGAAGAAATGGGAAGGTGAGAGTCTTGGACTTGAGCGATTGGGTACAGCAGACAAGAAGAGGGCCTATGAAAAGAATTTTGCAGCTTGGGCAGCAGACAAGCCCCAATACACAACCTTGATCGACTCCATGCACGCTGCCTACAAAAAGGCCATCCCCGGATATTTTGCCCGTGAGCTGTTCAATGAAACAATTGCAGGTATTGAGGTATATAATTTTGCAGCGTGGCTCGTAGCACAACACTCAAAGGGGGAGAAATTGACAGCCGATGTTCAGGTCATTGGCCGACAGTATTACCTCAAAGACTACAGAGCCCAGATTGACAAGACCATAGCAACACACATGATTGCCGAATTCATCAAGCGCATGCCGGTCGAGAACATTCCACAGGAACTCACAGCTGCGATAGAGAACTATGGCGGTGTGGAATCTTTCGTTGAGAATTTATACAACCAAACACAGCTGATTACAAAATATCCTCTTACAACAGAAGAAATACTGAACGACCCCATGGTGCAGTTTGCAACCTGGTTCGTTCCGCAGGTAAACAAAAACCGTGAGTATGCCTACCGCAACCTGAGCAATGTCCCCACCATAGAGAAATGGTACAAGGAGTATATGCAGGCATTGCGCGAGTGGGACAAGGAACGAGCATTCTACCCCGATGCGAACTTCACTCTGCGTGTAGCCTACGGCACGATATGTGGCTACGAGAATGCAGACGGAGAGTATCACACACACCTCACCACACTCGATGGCATAATGGCAAAGGACAACCCCGAGATCTATGACTACAACATACCGCAGGTGCTGCGCGACATACATGCAGAGAAGGATTACGGCCGTTGGGGCATTGAAAAGAACGGTAAGCAGACCATCCCTGTATGTTTCCTTGCCAACAACCACACATCGGGTGGCAACTCCGGTTCTCCTGTAATCAACGGCAAAGGCGAACTCGTTGGAATCAACTTCGACCGCACATGGCGCTCGACAATGAGTGATATTGAGTTCGACCCGAGTATCTGCCGCAACATTTCGGTCGATATACGCTATGTACTTTTTGTCATAGACCGCATAGGCGATGCCAGTTACCTTTTCAATGAGATGGATTTGAAATAACGCAAAGAAAAACACCATCGTATGGACTACATCCACACCCTTTTCAGTACAGAATCGCCCCTACAGGCTATTGTGGTACTATCGCTCATTTCGGCCACAGGACTTATATTGGGACGCATACGAGTGTTTGGCATCTCCTTGGGAATCACCTTTGTTTTCTTCACAGGAATTCTTGCCGGTCACCTCGGGCTCAGCGTCCAAAAGGAGATGTTGCTCTATGCCGAGACCTTTGGACTTGTAATCTTTGTCTATGCCTTGGGACTACAGGTGGGGCCTGGTTTCTTCAGTTCAATGAGAACCGAGGGGGCAAAGCTTCTGACACCGGCCATAGGAGTTCTACTCACCGGAACATTGCTTGCTGTGGGATTGGGTGTGGTCATGAATATAAAGATTTGGGACATGTCGGGCATTCTGTGTGGTGCAACCACAAACACGCCAGCACTTGCAGCTGCACAGCAGAGCCTGGAGCAGCTGGATATTGACGGTAGCAGTGCGGCATTGAGTTGCGCACTCACCTACCCACTTGGTGTTGTAGGTGTAATCTTTGCCATCATCTTCTTGCGCAAGGTTTTTGTAAAGCCAAGCGACATGCCGCAACCCGACAGCAAACACAAGAAGAATGTGTTCATTGCGAGTTATTGTGTAACCAACCCTGAGATATTCGGAAAAACAATTGCCGAAATACATGACAAGCACAACCATTTTGTTATCTCCCGCATGTGGCATGACGGGCATGTGCTCATTCCGATGTCCGACAGAGTGCTACAGAAAAACGACATTCTGCTCGTCATCACCAAACAGGAGGAGGCTGACAGCCTGCGACATATATTCGGCAAACAGGAGCAGAAGGACTGGAACTCCGAGAACATCGACTGGAACAAGATTGACAGCGAGCTCACATCGCAACGCATCATTGTCACACGCCCCGAAATAAACGGAAAGAAACTCTCATCACTCCGTTTGCGAAACAACTACGGCATAAACATCAGCCGTGTTTACCGTTCGGGTGTACAACTTTTGGCAACCCCCGACCTGGTACTGCAACTTGGCGACCGCATTACCGTTGTAGGTGAGGCTGCCGACATCAAGCGCGTGGAAAAGATTCTTGGCAATGCTGTCAAAAGCCTGAATGAACCGAACCTTGTATCGGTATTCATTGGCATAATTCTGGGATTGATGGTCGGTAGCATACCCTTCTCCTTCCCGGGAATATCCGTCCCCGTAAAGCTCGGTCTCGCAGGCGGTCCCATAATTGTAGGTATCCTCATCGGCACATTCGGTCCTCGCCTGCACATGATTACCTACACAACCCAAAGTGCAAACATGATGCTGAGAGCAATTGGTCTGAACCTGTACCTTGCCTGTTTGGGACTCGATGCCGGTGCACAGTTCTTTGAGACCATCATACGCCCAGAAGGAGCTTTATGGCTCGTGCTCGGCATACTCATAACCTTTGTCCCTGTTGTCTTAATTGGCCTTTTTGCACTGCGCATAATGAAACTCGACTTTGGTTCAATCGCCGGACTTCTCTGCGGCTCCATGTCAAACCCAATGGCATTGAACTATGTAAATGACACCATTGAGGGCGACAAGCCATCTGTTGCATACGCAACCGTCTATCCCGTGTGTATGTTCCTAAGGGTTATCATTATACAGTTATTGGTAATGTTCTTGATTTAACAGGTTATGGCTACAGTAAAAAGGACAACAACAGTCGGTGACCTGTTCATTGAATTCGGAAACAAAGAGATTGAGATATACCGCATCGCCCCCGACGGCAGTGGTGCGCTGAAACGGGTGGATGATATACAAGGAACTATACGCGAAATTGCCGAAGAGGTAGGTTTTGAACGCGACTATAACATAAGCTACCGCCAATATGTGGCAAGGCTCATACAACATATAAATGGACTTGAAAGTAAAAAAGACTACAAATAAATCACTATGAGAAAAAGCTTTATTCTCTTTGCCATGCTGCTGTGCGCAGTAGGCATGAATGCGCAGAGCGACTACATCAACGGTCAATCAATATGGTTCGACAAGCCAACAACACTCAACGGACGCGCAATATGGTATGGTGGCCGCCCAGACCTGTGGCAGGGCAAGGGCAAGCCCGAATGGGCCGGCGATGCAGCCTACAATGCAGACCAGGAGTGGGAGTCATACTCCTTGCCCATCGGCAACGGCAGCATAGGCGCAAACATAATGGGTTCGCTTGAGGCCGAGCGTATCACTTTGAACGAGAAGACGCTGTGGCGCGGTGGTCCAAACACCGAAAAGGGTGCAGAGTATTACTGGAATGTCAACAAACAGTCGGCACACTTGCTTGATGACATACGCCAGGCATTCCTTGATGGCAACGACGAACTTGCAGCAAAACTCACACGCGAGAACTTCAACAGCACCGCATCATACGAATATTATGGCGAGAAGCCTTTCCGTTTCGGAAACTTCACCACTATGGGCGAGATATACATTGAGACAGGGCACAGTATGGTTGGCCTTGGCGATTATAAGCGCATACTCTCGCTTGACTCGGCACTTGCCGTGGTACAATATACCAAGGACGGTGTACAGTATGAACGCAAATCATTTGTTTCCTACCCAGCAAATGTGTTGGTAATGAAGTTCAGCGCCAGCAAGCCCGGAATGCAGAACCTGACATTAAGCTATGCCCCAAACCCTGTTTCCGAAGGTACATTGCACCACGATAGCTATGACGGATTCATTTGGAAAGCAAAACTCGACAACAACGGCATGCAGCACACAGTGCACATCAAGGCTGTTGCGAAAGCCGCCGAAAAGGGTAAGTGTACATATTCGTTGAGCGACGGCAAGATTCATATCAGCGGTGCCGACGAGGTTTGTTTCTACATTACTGCAGATACCGACTACAAGATAAACTTTGACCCGGACTTCAGCGACCCCAAGGCTTATGTTGGCGTAAACCCAGACGAGACAACTGCAGCATGGATGAGAAATGCAGTCAAAAAGGGATATGACGAGCTTTTTAAGGAGCACTATGCCGATTACTCGTCACTCTTCAACCGCGTAAAATTAGACATCAACCCCAATGCACCCACAACATTGGAATTCCCCGCGGTAAGAAACCAGCCTACCGACAAGCGCCTTGCGAGCTACCGCTCTGGAAAGCCCGACTATGCCTTGGAGCAGCTCTATTTCCAGTTCGGCCGATACCTGCTTATCTCCAGCTCACGCCCGGGTAACCTGCCTGCCAACCTGCAGGGAATATGGCACAACAATGTCGATGGCCCTTGGCGCGTTGACTACCACAACAACATCAACCTGCAGATGAACTACTGGCCATCATGCGCCACCAACCTGCCGGAGTGTACATTGCCACTCATCGACTTCATACGCACACTGCAGAAACCAGGCGAAGTAACAGCGAAGTCATACTTCGGTGCACGCGGCTGGACAGCAAGCATATCAAGTAACATATTCGGTTTCACTGCACCGCTCATCAGCCAGGATATGTCGTGGAATTTCAACCCCATGGCCGGTCCATGGCTTGCAACACATGTTTGGGACTATTACGATTACACCCGTGACAAGAAGTTCCTCAAGGAGACAGGTTACGACATCATAAAGAACAGTGCAATCTTTGCCGTTGACTATCTGTGGAAGAAGGAGGACGGCACATACACCGCAGCGCCCTCGACATCGCCCGAACATGGCCCCATTGACCAGGGTGCGACATTTGTACACGGCGTTGTGCGCGAGATTCTGCTCGATGCCATTGCCGCAGCCGAGGTTCTTGGTGTTGACAGCGACCTGCGCAAGGAGTGGAAAAGTGTGCTTGAAAAGCTTGCGCCATACGCTATCGGCCGTTACGGCCAGCTCATGGAGTGGAGCAAGGATATTGATGACCCCAACGACCAGCACCGTCATGTGAACCACCTTTATGGCCTGCACCCGGGACACACAATCTCCCCCGTGACAACCCCCGAACTGGCCGAGGCATCAAAAGTTGTCCTTGTTCATCGCGGTGATGGCGCAACAGGCTGGAGTATGGGTTGGAAGCTCAACCAATGGGCACGCCTGCACGACGGCAACCACGCATACACCCTTTTTGGCAACCTGTTGAAGAATGGTACGCTGAATAACCTTTGGGACACTCATGCTCCATTCCAGATTGACGGCAACTTCGGTGGCACTGCCGGTATAACAGAAATGCTCATGCAGAGTCACATGGGTTTCATCCATCTGTTGCCTGCACTACCCGATGCATGGGAAGAGGGCAAGGTCAGCGGTATTTGTGCCCGTGGCGGATTTGAGGTCGCAATCAACTGGAAAGAGGGAAAACTAACCGAGGTGATTATTACATCGAACAACGGCGGCCGTTGCAATCTACGCTATGGCAGCAACAC
>JAFNWA010000180.1 GCA_017383665.1 Bacteroidaceae bacterium
ACGATTAACCGCAAAGATAGTGATATTTCAATAAAGTCTCTAATGTAAAAGTGATTAAATTTGATAAATTTCACTGGGCTTAGTGCAAAAAGTGTGCCAAAATTGAAGTAATCTGTGGGAAATGGCAGTTTTTTGCCAAAAACCTCAAGTATCTATTCCAAAAAATTATATCTTCGCAAAAAAAACTGATACTATGAAAAAATACTCTGTATTATTGGCAGTCTCAATGATGTTGTTGTCAGCCTGTAGTGCTACTAAAAGTGGCAACGATGAAACGAGAATTTATAATGCGGCCGATTTCGGTATCGTGCCAAATACCGGAGACGACATGACCGCTGAGATTGCAAGTGCCATTGAGACAATCAAGGCAGAGTGTGATGGCAAACCGGCAAGGCTTCTCTTTGCAGCCGGTGAGTATGATTTCTATCCCGACAGTGCCAATGTGCGCGATTACTACATCAGTAACCACGACCAGGATAATCCCAAACGCGTTGCCGTTGCTCTTGAGAATTGTCGGAACCTTACTCTTTGTGGCGCCGACGGCGGAAAGGCTGTGTTTCAAATGAACGGTCGCATGTTGCCCGTTGCCGTTATCGGTTGCGAGAACTGTAATCTTGAAAATATTGCGGTTGACACACGCGTACCACAGATTACACAGGTCGAGATTCTTGAGAACGGGAATGGCTATATAAAGTATCGTGTTGCGCCATATGTCAATTATCGAATAGAGAATGGTCGTCTTGTAGTAAGTGGCAGCAATTGGGAATTTACGCCTTCTTGGGGCATTGCCTTTGAGGGTGATACAAAGCACATCATATACTCTACAAGCGACATTGGCGTGGGTACATCCAATGTGGAAGAGGTTGAGCCCCGTGTTATCCGTGCTCCATGGAACGATGCGCGCCTTGTCCCGGGTAGCATAATAGCAATGCGTTCATATCAGCGTCCCACTCCGGGCTTTTTCCTTTCCTTGAACAAGAATACACAACTAAAGAACTGCGATGTTTACTATGCCGAGGGTATGGGTCTGCTCGCACAAATGAGTGAGAACATTACACTCGATGGCTTTAATGTTGCACTCCGGGAGGGGAGCGGACGCTACTTTACAACCCAGGCCGACGCAACACATTTCTCGGGCTGTAAGGGCGTGATAAAATCTGTGAATGGACTCTATGAGGGCATGATGGACGATGCAATCAATGTCCACGGTACATACTTGCGCGTGGTTCAACGCCTTGATGACCATACATTGGTCGGCCGCTACATGCACGACCAGGCCTATGGATTCTATTGGGGTGGTGCCGGCGACAGTGTACAGTTCGTGCGTTCCGATGTCATGGAGATCACCGAGGGCAACCGCGTGACGGAAATCGCTCCGTTCGACAAGAAGCAGCTTGCCGGTTGCAAGGAATTCAAGATAAAGTTCGAGAAGCACCTGCCTGCCGATATTGCCAACGGGAAATATGGCATAGAGAACCTTGAATGGACTCCCGAGGTCTATTTTGCCGGTAACACAATACGCAACAACCGTGCCCGTGGTGCGCTCTTCAGCACTCCAAAGAGTACACTTGTGGAGAACAACCTCTTCGACCATACATCGGGTACTGCAATTCTGTTATGCGGTGATTGCAACGGTTGGTTCGAAACCGGTGCTTGCCGTGATGTGGTAATCCGCAACAACCGCTTTGTGAATGCTCTGACAAGCATGTTCCAGTTTACCAACGGAATAATTTCAATCTACCCCGAAATCCCGGATCTTGCATCGCAGACAAAATATTTCCACGGCGGTAACGGCAAGGGTGTTGTGATTGAGAACAACATCTTTGAGACATTCGATGCCCCCATTGTCTATGCAAAGTCGCTCGACGGCCTTCTGTTCCGTGGCAACAAAGTAGTGCAGAACAACGATTTCAAGCCATTCCACTGGAACAAATGGCGTTTCCTCCTTGACAAGGTTACAAATGTCACAATAGAGGATAACGAGTTCTCAAACGGATTTGACAAAGAAAAAGATGTAATGCACCGTTATTGATGACATTACTGCATCGCTATAAATCAGATATATCGGTTGTTGAAGTACCGCAGTGCTTCAACAACCCTTTTTACTACCGCCCTCATGAACTATGCATGTTGGCTGCAGGTGAGGTGCGCTCAATGCTCTCTCAGAACAGTGCTATTGCCGAGGATGCAGCCCGTGGCAAAATGTTCGGTGTGCTTGTTGTGCGCGACAGTGGCGGTGAGCTCGGCTATCTTGCTGCCTTTTCGGGGCTTCTTGCCGGTGGCAACAGCGTTCCGGGCTTTGTGCCACCAATCTTTGATTTGCAATCTCCCGGCGGCTATTTCAAGCAGGAGGAGAGTGAAATATCAGCCCTTAACAGGAAGATAAAAGAGACGGAATGTAGCGCTGAATACACAGCGGCTATTGCAGCAGTCGAGGAGATGAAGCGTGTGATGGAAGATGAACTGACTGCAATGCGGGAGGAGATGCGTCGTTGCAAGCAACAGCGTGCAGCCCTTCGTGCAGCAGGAACGCTGTCGGCTGCAGATGAGGCTGTTTTGGTGCGAGAAAGTCAATTTCAAAAGGCCGAATTAAAGCGTGCCACGGCAAGGTGGCAACAACAGGTTGCCGAGTGTGAGAGTGTTGTCGCTCCATTGAAAGTTTTGCTTGCGACGATGAAGGAGGAACGCAAACAGCGTTCGGCGGCTCTGCAACGCTGGTTGTTTGAGCAGTTCAAGGTACGCAACGGCCATGGCTCGGAAAAGAGTCTGCTTGCAATTTTTGCCGAGCATTCGGGTATCATCCCACCCGGTGGAGCCGGTGAGTGCGCTGCACCGAAACTCATGCAATATGCCTATCTTAATTCGTTGACTCCTGTTGCGATAGCTGAATTTTGGGTGGGCGAGTCTCCGCAGGGCGAGGTACGCCGTGACGGCTGCTTCTATGGTGCATGCAAGAGCAAGTGCGAGCCCATTCTTGGCTTTATGCTTCAGGGGCTCAATATAGAGGATAATGCCCTTGAAAAAGGTGGTGATATAAGCAAAATAAATATCGTTTACGAGGACAAGTATATTATTGTGGTTGACAAACCATCCGGTGTGCTCTCCGTGCCGGGAATTATGGGCGGAACATCGGTACAGCAGTGGTTGCGCGAGCAGTATCTGCACAGCAACGAACTCTTTGTGGTGCATCGTCTTGACATGGCGACATCAGGGCTTCTTGTAGCAGCAAAATCCATGGAAGTCTATAAGGAACTGCAAAGACAGTTTGCTGCGCGCGAAGTGAAGAAGGAGTATCTTGCAATACTTGATGGCGTTCCTCAAAAGTACGAGGGAGTCATAGAACTTCCGCTTGCGCCCGACTATGAGAATCGTCCGCGTCAAAAAGTCGATACCGTTGCCGGCAAGCCTGCCGTAACTTGTTTCAAAGTGATTGGAACAGTGGAGCGTGATGCCCGTGAGTGCGCTGTGGTGTGTTTTGAACCGCTCACAGGCCGCACGCACCAGTTGCGCGTCCATGCGGCCCACAAGGATGGGCTCGATTGTCCCATAGTGGGCGATGCCCTTTATGGTACATTGAATGAAAGGCTTATGCTTCATGCATCGTGCATCATGTTCGTACACCCCGTAAACAAAGAAGTTATCGAATTGGAGTGCAAAAGTGATTTTTTTTGCTAATTTTGCATAATTAAAGTATAACCACACGCAGTGTGTTATTCCACGAATTGAAAAACTTAAAACATAAAATCTATGAAATTGAAATCAATCCTTCTTTCGGCTTTGTCGGCCATGTTCATCAGCATGGGCGCGAGTGCGCAGGGCGACTATTATGTGAAGCATGGTGCCGATGTGAATGTGACACACTCATCACATTATCCCAAGGCTGTCGGTGTCGCAAATGTGCGTGGCGACCAGCAGGTGCTCGACAATATTGCCACCGCACCCCGTTGTGCGGCATATTTCGACAAGACATCAACGGTC
>JAFNWA010000181.1 GCA_017383665.1 Bacteroidaceae bacterium
CGTATAGATAATACGCCCACAGTGATGTTGCGCCGTCCTATTTCGGTGCATAGCTTCGATGCCGAGAAGAATGAGATTGGTTTCTTGGTGCAGGTTGTGGGTGATGGAACAAAATGGCTTGGCTCGCTCAAGGTCGGTGATAAGGTGAATACCCTGTTGCCGCTTGGCAATGGTTTTACAATGCCTGTGGAGGCTGGTAAAAAGTATCTCCTGGTAGGTGGTGGCGTTGGTTCTGCTCCTTTGTACTACCTTGCCGAGGAGTTGAAGAGGGGTGGCCACGAGTTTGCAATCCTTATTGGTGCGCGCTCGGCAAAGGATCTCTACCGTCGCGAGGCTTACGAGGCTCTTGGTAGGGTTGAATATACAACTGAGGATGGCTCGCTTGGCGAGAAGGGTTATGTGACAAACCACTCGTTGCTTGGCGAGAAGTTTGATTGTATATATACCTGCGGTCCAAAGCCTATGATGATGGCTGTGGCGCGTTATGCGCGTGAGAAGGGCATTGCCTGTGAGGTTTCGCTCGAGAACAAGATGGCGTGTGGTCTGGGTGCGTGTCTCTGTTGTGTAGAGGACACTAAGGAGGGTCACAAATGTGTGTGTACAGATGGTCCGGTATTTTCAATAGATGAACTAAAATGGTAAAGACTGATGTAAAAATTGGCGGTCTGGAACTGAAGAATCCTGTCCTCACCGCATCGGGAACTTTCGGATACGGCCTTGAGTTTGCCGATTTTGTCGATTTGAACAAGTTGGGTGGCTTTATAGTTAAGGGTACAACCCTTAATCACCGAGAAGGTAATGCCTATCCTCGCAGTGCGGAGACTCCCATGGGTATGCTGAATGCCGTAGGCTTGCAGAACAAGGGTGTTGATTACTTTGCTGCTAATATATATCCGCAGTTGAAGGAGCTTGATACCAATGTGCTTGTAAATGTTTCTGGTGCTTGCATTGAGGATTATGTTGCTTGTGCCGAGAAGGTGGCTGCGCTTGACAAGATTCCGGGCATTGAACTTAATATCTCATGTCCTAATGTGAAACAGGGCGGTATGGCCTTTGGTGTGTTGCCACAGTCGGCGGCTGAGGTTGTTGCTGCTGTGCGCAAGGTTTATCCCAAGACATTGATTGTAAAGCTTTCCCCAAATGTTACCGATATCACAGAGATAGCCCGTGCTGTTGAGGGCGCCGGTGCTGATAGCGTTTCGCTCATCAATACTTTGCTCGGCATGGCTATTGATTCTGAGAAGCGTCGTCCGGTACTCTCTACAATCACAGGCGGTATGAGCGGTCCGGCTGTAAAACCAATCGCTCTGCGCATGGTGTGGCAGGTTGCAAAGGCTGTGAAGATTCCTGTTGTGGGTATTGGAGGTATTACAACCGGTGCCGATGCGATAGAGTTCCTCCTTGCCGGTGCAAGTGCTATAGAGGTGGGTACAGCCAATTTTATGAATCCGGCTGTTACAGGAGAGATTGTTGATTACATTGAGGATTACCTTGTGCGTCACAAGATGAGTTCTGTGCAGGAGCTTATTGGAGCGTTGGAAGTGTAGTTTGATAAAAATTATAGATATAAAAATGACTCTAATCCACAGGTGAAGTGAACCCCAAAGTTTGGACAAAAA
>JAFNWA010000182.1 GCA_017383665.1 Bacteroidaceae bacterium
CTTTTTTGTCATCTACTTTTGATACACTTCTTTTAGTTTGTACCAATACTATTTCATGTACTCCAACTTCTGTAAGTTTTTGAAGTATCATTTCCATTTTAGGTCCTTTAGGAAGACCTTGGTATACTTTTATTTTTAAGTCTGATTCTCTTTTTACATCAACTTTTTCTAATATATTTAAAGTAACTGTAGACTTATCTATTTCAGTTATTTCACATATATATTCATTATTGTCATTATCGCATATTTCTAACTCTTCTCCAATTTTACATCTAAGTACTTTAGAAAAACATCCTGCGCGGTGGCGCGTTCAAGCCACGCACATCTCCTTATGATTTTCAGGGTTTGCGTGCCGAGGGTCTGCAGCTTCTTCTTAAGGCGCGAGAGGCAACAGGACTTCCCATTGTAACCGAAATCATGAGTGCGTCACACCTTGACCTCTTTGCCGATGTAGATATTATCCAAGTGGGTGCGCGTAATATGCAGAACTTTGAACTTTTGAAGGAACTTGGTCGCAGTGACAAGCCAATCCTTCTCAAGCGTGGAATGTCGGCAACACTCAAGGAGTTGCTTATGAGTGCCGAATATATTATGTCCGAGGGTAACGAACAGGTCATCCTTTGTGAGCGTGGTATCCGCAGCTACGACAGCTACACCCGCAATGTGCTTGACCTGGCTGCCGTTCCTGTGTTGAAGGAACTTACTCACCTTCCCATTGTCGTTGACCCCAGCCACGCTACCGGTGTTTCTCGTCTTGTGCGTCCAATGGCATGTGCAGCAACTGCAGCCGGTGCCGACGGTCTTATCATAGAGGTTCACAACAACCCTGTGTGCGCATTGTGCGACGGTGCACAGTCGCTCACTCCCGAGCAGTTTGACGAGGTTGCACAGCGTGTGGGTGAGATACGCAGCATAATGCATTGATTCCTATGGTTGTCGGGGTTGTTGGTCTGGGACTTATAGGTGGTTCGGCAGCCAAAGCTTTCAAGGCTGCCGGTGCAACTGTGCTCGCCTTTGACATTAACGAGCCAATAGTCGGCTATGCACAACTTGAGGGGGTCGTAGATGGTGTGCTCAATACTGAGAATATGTTCTCTTGCAACCTGTTGTTGCTAACGGCAACACCCCAAGCCGTTATGGATTATCTGTATGATAATGCCCGGCACATAGCCACCCATACATTGGTCATCGATTTTTGCGGAACAAAAGAGAAGGTTTGTAGTGTCGGCTTTACCCTTGCCAAACAGCATGGCTTTACCTTCATTGGCGGTCACCCCATGGCCGGCCTGCAATACTCGGGTTACAAGTATTCAAAGGAGACACTTTTTAGTGGCGCGTCGTTCATAATGGTACCGCCGGTACACGACGATATTGCGCTGCTCGACCGTGTTAAGCAATCGCTTGCGCCACTCGGATTCAAGAAATTCGTTATCGCGACTGCTGATTTTCATGACCGCATGATCGCCTATACTTCTCAGATGTGTCATGTTGTTTCCAATGCATTTATCAAGAGCCCTTCGGCACTGCATCACAAGGGGTACAGTGCAGGCAGTTTCCGCGATTTCACCCGTGTATCTCGTCTTAACGAGAGTATGTGGACAGAACTGTTTCTGGAGAACAAAGAACATCTGCTTGGTGAGCTTGACCTTCTCATAAATTCGCTTCACGAATATCGCGATGCCATAGCTGCTGGTGATGCCGAGACTTTGTGCGGTTTGTTGCGCGATGGTCGCATAGCAAAGGAGAATTCCGAAAAATAAATGATTATGCAGTACAGGACAATAAATGTCAGCGCATCGCGCTGTTACAATATACATATAGGGCGCGGTCTGCTTGCCGGTATTGGTGAACTTGTCCGTCCCCTGCTTGGTCATTGCCGTTTGGCAGTGCTCACAGACAGCAATGTCGATGCTCTGTATGGCAATGCTATGATGCAGTATCTTACATCGGCAGGCTACGATGTCTGCAAATATGTGATACCTGCCGGAGAGGCTTCGAAATGTGCCGAAAACCTATTGGCATTCCTCAACTTCCTTGCCCGTGAGCAGATGACACGCAGCGATGCAGTCATTGCTTTTGGTGGCGGAGTGGTGGGCGACCTTGGCGGTCTGTCGGCATCGCTCTATCTCCGTGGTATAAAATATATACAGGTGCCCACAACCCTACTTGCAGCAGTTGACAGTTCTGTAGGCGGAAAGACGGCCATTGACATACCGGCCGGCAAGAATCTTGTCGGCAGTTTCTACCAACCGTCAATGGTTTGCTGTGACACAGCACTGATGGATACCTTGCCTGCGGAAATCTATCGTGACGGCTGTGCCGAGGTCATCAAATATGGAATGATACTCGATGCAGCTCTTTATGATACACTGCATACATTGCCATTCGACCGAGAGGCCGTTGTGGCACGCTGTGTCGAGATAAAACGCGATGTTGTGCAACAGGACGAGTTTGACAACGGCATACGCGGCTTGCTGAACTTTGGGCACACATTCGGCCATGCCATTGAGAAATTGAGTAATTTCGGTGTCTCACATGGCGAGGCGGTAGCAAAAGGTATGGTAATTGCAGCCCGTATAGCCCCCTTGTGTGGTTTGTGCAATGTTGCCGATGAACTCTCGGCGTTGCTTGTTGAATATGGCTTTGATATAACTTGTGGCTATTCGGCCGGTGAAATATATGATGCGTTGCTGTCGGACAAGAAACGCCGCGGCGGCAACATATCTGTTGTGCTTCCTCGTGCGGTGGGCGATTGTGTACTTCACACAATACCGGTTGAGGAGTTGAAGGAGTTGTTGCACAAAGTGATATGATGCTGTGAAACAACAATGCTCCTCTTGGAAAGAGGAGCTGTCGCAAAGCGACTGAGGAGATAGAAGAAATTTATCTCTTCCACCGCAAGCGGTCCCCCTTCTCTTGCAAAGAGAAGGAGTGTTTAAGTAAGGAAATAGTATATATATGGAAATAAAAGTTCATGGAACATTGAATGGAAGCGTTACACCGCCACCATCAAAATCACAGGCGCATAGGCTTTTGATATGCGCCGCGCTGGGTTGTGAGCCATGCAGCATTGTGTGCAATGCCGTGAACGATGATATAATGGCTACAATGCGTTGTCTCAACGCATTGGGTGCCTCTATAACCTATTCATCGGGTGTTTTCAATGTGACTCCGGTAAAGGTTGTAAAGGGCGGAACGCTTGACTGTGGCGAGAGTGGTTCCACTTTGCGTTTCCTTGTATCGGTGGCAGCGGTGCTTGGTGCCGATGCCACATTTGTCGGTGCCGGCAAATTGCCGCAGCGTCCTATGGGCGACCTGCTCAATGCACTTGCACAGCATGGTGTCTCCTTTACACGACACGCTACCGACGAACTGCCATTGACATGCAACGGTACTCTTCTCGGTGGCAAATACACCCTGCCGGGTAACATATCGTCGCAATACCTCACAGGATTGCTCTTTGCTTTGCCTTTGGCTGCCGAGGATAGCGAGATTGAGGTTATCAATGGCCTTACAAGTGCATCGTATGTTACAATGACACTCGATGCCTTGCGCATTGCCGGTGTCAATATTGAGCAATGTGGCAATATATACCGTATAAAAGGAAACCAACAGTACCGCATGCCGCAGCGTGTGGTTGTCGAGGGCGACTGGTCATCTGCTGCCTTTTGGGTTGTTGCCGGTGTCACTGGCAAGCAACCAATCACCGTGTGCGGAATGAACAATGATTCACTGCAGGGCGACAGTTATATTATAGAGCATCTTCGCTCAATGGGTGCTTTCATTGAATGTGGCGAAAATGGAGTGGTGGCAATGCCGTCTCATCTCTTTGGCACAGAACTCGACTGCACCGATACTCCCGACCTTGTTCCCGTACTTGCCGTGGCTGCTGCTGTGGCACAAGGTACAACCGTTTTTACAGGTGTCGGTCGCTTGCGCTACAAGGAGAGTGACCGTCTGGCAGCTGTCAGTGATTTGCTGGCATCATTTGGTATTGCTTCGCAAATTGGTGAGGACACCTTCACCGTCTATGGTGGTGAGCCTGTTGCAACAAAAGCTGTAGATAGCTACAATGACCATCGCATAGCAATGTCGGCAGCAGTGATGTCGGCTCTTGCAAGTGGAGTGACAACAATTAAGCAACATACATGTGTGGCAAAGTCCTATCCGACCTTCTTCGATGACTTTGCGATGCTTGGAGGGAATGTTGAAAACGGAAAGGTGAAAACGGAAAGGTGAAAGCTGCGAGTAAGCGAGTGCAGAGGAAAAACTTGTTTTTACTATGCCGAGCAAGAGCAGGTTCAATCGCACGCAGTGTGATTAAAGCTGAATGACAATGTTGTCAAAGCGTAAAGATATTGTAAAAAGAAAATAAATATAAAAACAACATAATATGGATTTGGATAAACTACGCCAGGAGATTGATGAAATCGATACCCAGATGTGCGACCTTTTCGCACGCCGCATGCAGGTAGTGTCAGGTATCGGTAAGTACAAGAAAGAGAATAACATGCCCGTGTACCACCCTTCGCGTGCACGCACCGTGTTGCAGAATGTGTCTAAGCGCCTTGGTCCGGAATTCGAAGGCTATGGCCGCACACTCTACCGCACAATCTTCGACCTCAGTGAATCATACGAGACCCGTATGCTCTCCGAGGGTACCGACTTTTTCAACCACTTCAAACATATCGCATCTGTTCCGCCACAGCCATTCCCCAAGCGTGGCTCTGTAGCGTGTGCCGGTTGCGAAGGATCGTATGCCCACCTTGCATCGGAGCGTCTTTTTGACCTCCCCGAAATCATGTATATGAGTAATTTCGAAGGCGTTTTCAAGGCAGTCAGCAGCGGCCTTTGCGAATTCGGTGTGTTGCCAATAGAAAATTCACTTGCCGGTTCTGTCAATGCAATCTATGATCTGCTTGCAGAATACAATGTAAGTATAGTACGTGGTGTGCGCCTTAAAGTAGATCACGCCATCCTTGCTCTTCCCGGAACAAAACTCGAAGATATACGCGAAATCTATTCGCACCAGCAGGCAATCAGCCAATGTTCAGAGTTTCTTTCAACTCTTAAAAATGTGCGCGTAATTGCATGCGAGAACACTGCCGAGGCAGCACGCATGGTTGCACAAGGCGGTGACCCCACAAAAGCATCGCTTTCATCACGCCTTTGTGCCGAGCTCTATCAAATGCAAGTGCTCAAATCATCCGTTCAAAACCGCGACAATAACTACACCCGTTTTATCTGCATTGCCAAGGAACCCAAAATCTATTCCGGAGCCGACCGCACAA
>JAFNWA010000183.1 GCA_017383665.1 Bacteroidaceae bacterium
CCACAAGGCTCCTCGCTGTCGTGTGTAACCTCGTAGCCACACTCCTGGAGCTGACGCATAAGATGCTCCGAATCGACAAGATTCTTCGAGCAACCCATTGTTATGACATCTACACGGTTCTTTTTCATCTTTTTATCCGAATAATGAATCAACGAACTCCTCGCGGTTGAAAATCTGCAAGTGGTCAATACCCTCGCCCAGACCGATGTACTTCACCGGAATCTTGAACTGGTCGCTGATACCGATTACCACACCACCCTTTGCTGTACCGTCGAGCTTTGTGATGGCGAGTGAAGTAACCTCAGTAGCTTTGGTGAACTGCTTTGCCTGCTCAAAGGCATTCTGTCCTGTTGAGCCGTCAAGCACAAGCATGACATCATTAGGCGCAGTAGGTACAACCTTCTTCATCACATTCTTGATCTTGGTGAGCTCGTTCATCAAACCAACCTTGTTGTGCAGACGGCCGGCTGTGTCAATGATTACCACATCGGCACCATTTGCGACAGCCGATGACAAGGTGTCAAATGCAACCGATGCAGGGTCGGCACCCATGCCCTGCTTGATAACAGGAACATCGGCACGGTGTCCCCACTCCACAAGCTGCTCTACTGCAGCAGCGCGGAATGTGTCGGCAGCACCAAGATATACCTTCTTTCCGGCCTTCTTGTACTGGTGCGCAAGCTTTCCGATGGTTGTGGTCTTACCCACACCGTTCACTCCCACAACCATAATCACATGTGGGTTACCGGGTGTTGTAGGAATATCAAATGTACCGCCATCCTCGGTGTTGTTCTCCATGAGCAACTGTGCTATCTCATCCTTGAGCAACTTGTTGAGCTCGTTTGTATTCATGAATTTGTCACGCGCAGCACGCTTCTGCACGCGATCAATGATTTTCAGAGTTGTCTCAACACCCACATCCGATGTCACGAGCACCTCTTCAAGGTTATCGAGTACCTCGTCATCAATCTCGCTCTTGCCGGCAATTGCACGGGCAATCTTGCTGAAAACGCTCTGTTTTGTCTTTGAGAGTCCCTGATCAAGAACCTCTTTCTTCTCTCTTGTAAAAAAACTGAATATTCCCATATTCTTTTAAGTATCGTTTCAAAATCTTCTGTTGCATATGCAACTGTATATCATTCATCAATTAGTCGAGTTTGAGCACTGCAAGGAACGCCTTCTGTGGAACCTCGACATTACCAATCTGCTTCATACGCTTCTTACCCTTCTTCTGCTTCTCGAGCAACTTGCGTTTACGAGAAACGTCACCACCGTAACACTTCGCGGTCACATCCTTACGCACCTGCTTGATGGTCTCACGGGCAATAATTTTTGTACCGATTGCCGCCTGAAGGGCAATGTCGAACTGCTGTCTTGGAATCAGATCACGCAGTTTCTCACACATCTGACGGCCAAGGCCATAGGCATTGTCAACATGAGTCAATGTAGAGAGAGCATCCACAGGCTCACCGTTGAGCAGGATATCAAGCTTGATAAGCTTTGATGTCCTGAACCCTGCAGGGTGATAGTCGAACGACGCGTAACCCTTTGAAATACTCTTGAGTTTGTCATAGAAGTCAATGACAATTTCGCCAAGCGGCAACAGGAAACGGATGTCAACACGGTTACCTGTGATAAACTCCTGTTTGAGCAATTCTCCGCGCTTTGCAAGACAGAGCGTCATGATTGGGCCGATGTACTCGGCACGAGTAATGATGCTCGCGTTGATATATGGCTCCTCAATGTGGTCAATGAGTGTCGGGTCGGGCATGCCACCAGGGTTGTGAACCTCCTTTGCCTCGCCCTGCTTGTCATATACCATGTACGATACATTGGGCACAGTGGTGATTACGCTCATGTCGAACTCGCGGTCAAGGCGCTCCTGAACAATCTCCATGTGAAGGAGACCAAGGAATCCACATCGGAAACCGAAACCAAGTGCAGCCGACGACTCTGGTGAGAATGTCAACGAAGCATCGTTGAGCTGTAGTTTCTCGAGCGAAGCACGCAAGTCCTCGTAATCCTCGGCATCAATCGGATATACACCGGCAAAGACCATTGGCTTCACCTCCTCGAAACCGTCAATAGCTGCGGCACATGGGCGTGCAATGTGGGTAATTGTATCACCGACCTTTACCTCACGCGATGTCTTGATACCAGATATAATGTAACCCACATCGCCGGTACGCAGTTCCTGACGGGGGCAAAGATCCATCTTCAAGACACCGATTTCGTCGGCATCGTACTCTTTACCGGTATTAAAGAACTTTACCTTATCACCCTTGCGCAGAACACCGTTGGTTATCTTGAAGTATGCGATGATGCCACGGAACGAGTTGAAGACAGAGTCAAAGATAAGCGCCTGGAGCGGAGCCTCCTCGTCACCTACCGGTGCAGGGATGCGCTCTACCACTGCAGCAAGTATATCCTCGACACCAAGACCGGTCTTTCCTGATGCCTCGATTATGTCATCCCTGTCACAACCGATAAGGTCAACAATCTCATCCTTTACCTCCTCGGGCATGGCGTTGATCATGTCACACTTGTTCACTACCGGGATAATCTCCAATCCGTGGTCAACAGCCATGTAAAGATTCGAGATTGTCTGCGCCTGAACACCCTGTGTGGCATCCACAACAAGCAACGCACCCTCGCAGGCTGCGATAGAACGAGAAACCTCGTACGAGAAATCGACATGTCCCGGAGTGTCAATGAGGTTGAGGATATACTTTTCGCCCTTGTACATGTACTCCATCTGTATCGCGTGGCTCTTGATGGTGATACCACGCTCCTTTTCGAGGTCCATGTTGTCAAGCATCTGTCCCTCGGTAATGTTTATGGTCTTTGTGGTTTCGAG